>JBEKGL010000200.1:0-6941 GCA_050012815.1 Thermoguttaceae bacterium | reverse complement strand
GCCGAGGTGTTTACCGGCAAGCCGGGCGAAATCACCCCGCTGGCCGATACGATTCGCAGCTTCGAGGAGATCTGCGACGGCAAGTGGGACCACCTGCCCGAGCAAGCCTTTATGTACGTCGGCCCCATCGAACAGGCCGAGGAACAAGCAAAGAAAATGCAATAGGGGTTAGGCATTAGGGAATGGGGAATGGGGAATGGGGAATAAAAAAAGGGGTGGGCAGTTTACTGCCCACTGGTATGAGATATTGATTACGGTGCGTTTCACGCACTACAAAAATTCACCGTAAACCGTGAACTGTAAACTGTAAACCAAGAACATACATGTCTCTCCAGTGCATAATTGTGACTCCTGAACGCACCGTGCTCGAGCGGCCGGCCGATTTTGTGGTCGTAACGCTGTTCGACGGCGAGATCGGCGTATGGCCTAGTCGCGCGCCGTTTATCGGCCGGTTGGGCTACGGCGAAATGCGGGTTACATTGGACGATAATACCGACCGGTATTACATCGAGGGCGGTTTTATCGAGGTGCTTGAAGACGCGGTTACGGTGCTTACCGGGCGGGCTGTGTTGGCGTCCGAAATCGACGAAGCGGTGGCCCTGGAACAACTCATCACCGCCCGGGCCAAGCCGGCCAATACGCCCGTGCTAATGGACATCCGCGATCGAGCTGTGATGCAAAGCCGCGCCCAATTACACGCCGCCCGGCGTGGGTGATAATTAAAAATGTTGAACGCCGAATAAAACCGCTTGCGGTTTCGCCATTTTATTCACTTGGAGGCAAAACATGCATAGGCCGGCCAGCGTCACGGTGTTGGGAATACTGAACATCGTATTTGCCGCCTTGGGATTGATGGGCATTGCGGTTTCCATTGCGATGATGTTTATGCCGCCGGGCTTAAACGTGAAAAATCCGGTGTTGGATTTGATACGGCAGAATCCGGGGTATGCAATGTATCAAAACGTATCAATGGTCTTGGGCGGCGTGCTGACGCTTGTGCTTGGATTGGCCGGCATCGGCTTGCTCTTGCTTCGGCCTTGGGGGCGATTGCTCTCGATAGCCTACGCGGTATTTGGGATTATCAGCGTGATCGTCAACGCGGCGGTTAATTATTGTTTCTTGCTCGCGCCGATGATGGACAAACAGGCCGCGCTGCCGCCCGGCCCGGATAAAACGGCGGTGATGGCGGGGATAATAGGAATGGTCGTCGGCACGTGTGCAGGTCCCATCTATCCCGTCGTCCTGTTGGTTTTTATGTACCGTGCCAATGTCATGGCGGCATTCCACGCGCCGGATTCAGCCGATCAAATCCGCCGTATGCCGTACTAAGACGTCGGAAAGATTATCGAAATCGTGATCTTCGGTCCAAAGCGGACAACCAAGACATAAAGTCAATGCAAGGATGGGTATGTCTTTGGCATCTCGACCGCCAATCAAGTCGTTTGCTTTTTTGATGTGCGCGTCATATTCGTTTGCTTGGCAAACGGTAATCGGCAATAATTGAAACTCCCGGTATCATTCTTCTTCCGGTCGATCCAATCTTTTGGCAAGATTAGGAAGATATTTTTCGACTTCAAAGAGTGTGTGTTGGGTGGAAAAGAAAAGGAATTTATGTGAAAAAAGCACTTCACGAGCCGTACCGCCCAACAATGCCGAGATGATGGGATTTGCGTCGATAACCAATGGTTCGGCCAAGATGCTATCCGTTCAATTTTTTTCGGAAACAATCGAAATCCGTCAATATATCCGTTTCCGAAAGGTTTTTTTCCAGCATGGCAGCGCGGGTGAGTTCGGAAAGTCGGCGAAATTCTTCCTTGTGTTCCACGAAGGTCAACTTTTCGCGAACGGCCTGTAAAACGAAGTCATTAGGTGATGACGTCTCCGGCAACGCCTTTTCAATCTCTTTAAACAGCGGATCGGGAATATAAACTTGAGGCATGATTCTATCTCCAATGGATTTAATTATATAAAATTGCCTCTAGATTTTCAAGAGTTTAAATTACCCAATCCGCCTGATCGAACTGTTCGCCGCGCATGCGGAGTTTGGGATTTTCCATAATCACCGTGGTGTGCGGCGCGACCGAGCGCGTAAGCCACACGCTCGAGCCGATTACTGAATGGTGGCCGATGACCGTATTGCCGCCGAGTATGGTGGCGTTGGCGTAGATCACCACGCGGTCTTCGATGGTGGGATGGCGTTTCGTGCCGCGAACCAGGTTTCCCTCGGCGTCGGTGTCGAAACTCAATGCGCCCAGGGTGACGCCTTGATAGAGTTTTACCCAATCGCCCAAGTCCGTAGTCTCGCCGATTACCACGCCCGTGCCGTGGTCGATGAAAAAATACTTGCCGATATTCGCGCCGGGATGAATGTCGATGCCCGTCTTGCTGTGGGCCCATTCGGTCATCATCCGCGGAATCAGCGGCACTTTGAGCTTGTGCAGGAGATGTGCCAGGCGGTATACGGTTATGGCTTCCAAGCCGGGATAGCAGAAGATCACTTCGTCCAGGGATTTGCAGGCCGGATCGCCGGCGTAAGCGGCCTCCACGTCCAGGGCCAGGATCTTGCGCAGCTCGGGCAATTGCTCCAAAAAAGCCACGGCCTTGGTCTGGCCAAGGGCCTCGAAATCCTGGCTCAAGCGCGGATCGCACTGCGGATTTTTCGACGCCTCGTGCCTTAGCGCCCGGGCGATTTGCTGCGTGAGCGTGTCGTGCATCCGATCGATCAACTCGCCCACGTGATAGGTAACGTTGCCCAAGTGCAAGCCGTCGCGGCGCCGATAGCCGGGATATAAAATCTCTTTCAGATCCTCGGTCGCGGAGATGACCGTATCGTAATTGGGCAAGGGGCAATGACCCAAATGATGAATGCTGTTCACCTCGGCGTATGTGTCTACGATCCGTTCGGTCAACAGCGGCAGGTTTTCTTTTAAGCGAACGTCGGTGGCCATGGTGTAGTGGTTAGTGATTAGTGGTTAGTTTAGCTCAGGCGCTTGTACCCGGATTTTTTCCACAAAAGCATTATATACGTGTAACTTAGTTTTTCCGATTATCAACAGCCGCAATTGGGCGCTGACAACGTTGGTTGAAGCGATGGCGTATGGCAAAAACGGCACTGGGCAAGAAAGAGATGGGCTGTCCGGTCTTAGGCCGGACAGCAACACGTGCAGCAGCGGATTAACTGAAATGTTGCCAAGTGCATCGGATTATTCCGCGGATTTTCCACGGATATTGTATAGTATGCGCGTAAATCCATGAAATCAAGTTGCTAAATACCTTTATCGGCCCCTAATAAGAGGCGGATTGAAGAATTCCCGTCCGGACGAAACACAAGATGGTATGCCGATGGTGGGGTCGGTATTTTCCACAAGAAGGGAGAAGCGATTACAAATGTTCCTTATAGGAAATTGATGCTTGCAAGTGTGTCCGAACAGGATTAAATTGATTTTAGGAGTGAATATCGGCATTGGAGTTTTTTACCCGCCATGTCTTCCCGCCGCGTTTGTTTCATTTCTTCCCGTTTACCCGCTTTGAAACGCAAGGATATTATTATGAAATCGTTGTTCTTGTATTTTGCCGTATGTGTATCCGCCGCTTTTGGCGCCGAGACCGCCGATGTATCTATTCCTAAAATCCCTTACGAAAAATATACGCTGCCCAACGGCATGGACGTGATTTTACACGAGGATCATTCCACGCCGATTGTCGGGGTGAATCTTTGGTACCGCGTGGGCTCGAAGAACGAAGTGCCGGGGCGCACGGGTTTCGCTCATTTGTTCGAGCACCTGATGTTCCAGGGATCGAAGCATTTCGACCAGGATTATTTCCTGCCCTTGCAAAAAGCCGGAGGGCGGGTAAACGGCAATACAAACTCGGACCGCACCAACTTTTGGGAGACCGTCCCCTCGAACTTCCTGGAGCTCGCCTTGTGGATGGAATCCGATCGGATGGCCTTTCTCCTTCCGGCCATGACGCAGGACCGCCTGGAGAATCAGCGCAGCGTGGTGAAAAACGAGCGGCGGCAGAGTTATGAAAATCGGCCCTACGGGCTGGCCGGCGAAACGATCATGGCCGCCTTGTTGCCGCCGGAGCATCCTTACAGTTGGACCACGATCGGCTCGATGGCCGACATAGATGCCGCGTCGCGCGAGGACGTGGCCGTTTTTTTCCGCCGTTACTATCATCCGGGCAACGCCAGTTTGTGCATAGCCGGCGATTTCGATCCCGCCGCGGCCAAACGGCTGGTGGAGAAGTATTTCGGTCCCATCCCGACCGGCCCGAAAGTGGAAAAGCTCAAGCCCTGGATTCCGGAGCTTAAGGAATCGAAGCGGATCCGCATGACGGACCGGGTGGGCCTGGCCCGATTGTACCTCAACTGGCCGACCGTGCCCAAATTCGCCGCCGATGACGCCGAGTTGGAAGTTCTGGCCGACATATTGGCCGGCGGCAAAACGTCGCGGCTCTATCGGCGATTGGTCCGCGACGAACAAATCGCCCAGGATGTTTCGGCGTCGCAAGGATCCGAAGAAAATTTCGGGATGTTCACCGTCACCGCCACCGCCCGCCCGGGCAAGGAACTCGGCGCGTTGGAAGCGATCGTCGCGGAAGAGTTGCAGCGGATCCAAGACGAATCGCCCAACCAGACCGAAATCGACCGGTCCCTGGCCCGCGGCGAAACTGCGATTGCACGATCGCTGGAGGGCATAAGCGACTCCGGCGGGCGGGCCTACCGGCTTAACATGTACAATGTTTTAACCGGCGATCCGGGCTACCTGGCCAAGGATTTCGCCCGGATTCGCAAGGTCGATCCCCAGGGCGTTAAGCGCGTGGCGAAAAAATACTTGAGTGGGAACAAAGTAGTTTTAGAAGTCGTTCCGGGCAAGCAAACGGAGATTATTCCCGATCCTCGCGGACCGGCCGCCGAAGCACGGCAGCAGTTGGCGAAATCCATCAAGGACGTGCCCGTGCCCGAAAAGCCCGGCGCGCCGGAAGATGCCGATCGCACCGCCCTGCCCAAGCCCGGGCCGGAACCGGCGTTCCGGCTTCCTCCCATTCAAAGGGGAAAACTCTCCAACGGAATGAATCTCCTTGTCCTGGAAAATCACGAAACTCCGGCGGTGAGCGTCCACGTCACGTTTCCTTGTGGCAGGGCCGACGAACCGGCCGACAAACTCGGCCTTGCCGGCATGACGGCCTCGGTCTGGGACGAGGGCACGGAAAAACGCACCTCCGAACAAATCTCCGAGGAACTGGCCGATATCGGCGCAAGCCTTGCCATCGGCGCAGGCTTGGACGACACGTCGGCGAGAGTATACGCCTTGAAACGCCATCTGGGCAAAGCCCTGCAGATTTTCAGCGATGTTTTGCAACATCCGTCCTTTCCCGAGGCGGAACTTGTACGTCAACGGAACATGGCCCTGGGCCGGCTGGTGCAAATCCGCAACGAGCCGACGGCCTTGGCCGCTATGGCGGTCAATCAAACTATTTATGGTTACGATCATCCCTACGGCCGACCCGGCCAAGGCACTGTCGGCAGCCTGAAATCGATTACGCGCAAGGACCTGAAAGATTTCCATCAAGCCGCTGCCGATCCGGGCCAAGCCACGATAATCGCCGTGGGCGACACAACATTCGACGAAATCAAGACCGAGTTGGAGAAAGTTTTTTCCGGTTGGAAAAATCCGGGAAAAACGGGCGAAACGAAATTTTCCCCGCCCGCCGACCGGCCGGCGACGATTACTTTGATCGACAAGCCCGGCGCCGCCCAGTCGGTCGTTGTCACGGCCCTGGTGGGCACGGTGCGCAAAACGCCCGATTACTTCCCGCTGCTGGTGATGAACGCGGCCTTGGGCGGACAATTCGCCAGCCGCTTGAATATGAACCTGCGCGAAGATAAAGGGTATACCTATGGCGTCAGTTCCAGGTTCGATTGGCGGGCCCGCGATTTGGGCGTTTTCGCGGCTTCGGCCAGCATACAGACCCCGGCAACCGCCCCGGCCTTGACGGAATTCATCGGCGAGTTGCAAGGCATAGCCGGCAAGCGGCCGGTCCAGGGCGAGGAACTAGATTTCTGCAAGAAATATATAACGCGCGGATTCCCGGCGGGTTTTGAGACCTCCACGGCCTTGGCCGCGATGTTGGAAACGCTGGTGCAATTCCAACTGCCGGACAATTATTACGACACCGTGCTGCCCGGCGTGGCCGCCGTCACAAGCGATGAAATCTCCGCCGCGGCGAAAAAATATCTGAAACTTGATAATCTTGACGTTATCATCGTTGGCGATCGGACGAAGATCGAACCCGCCTTGCGCGAATTGCCCCTTGGCAAGACTCTCAAGGTGATGCAATTCGACGAAGACTTCCGGCTCGTGCCGGCAAAACCACTAGAAGAAAAATCGAAGTAGATTGCAGTACTCTTTATACAAAAGGAATATATTTATGCGGGAAGAGCGGAAATATTCGGTCTATCCAAGCGATCTGGACGTTCTTCAATCTTTTATTCAGTTGCAAGATTATCTCATTGAATGCGGATACGAGGAAGATACAGACTGTTGCGATAAAATTAGTTATGATCTCAAATTAAATGAATTTCGTAGTTTGCATGCGGAAAATTTTTCGGAATTTCTACGCGTACTTGAACAATATCCCCATGCCAGCTCTATCGGGATACACACTCACTGGAAAAGAGAAAGTGGCGACACATTCATGTGCAATATTTCATTACGTCAAAGTGAAATAGAAATATCCGTTAAATCAGAAGATTTAAATACAATTGCCGCCATTCATGATAAGGCAAAAGAATTCTTTATGGCTTACAATCCACCACAGAATAAACCGTCTTAATCCCCTCCCTTATTCAAGGTTGCCCCAATTCGTACATCCCGTTGCCTACGCGCTTGAGCTTGCCCTGCCTGGAAAGTTCGGCCCAAACAGCCTGCGGATAC
>JBEKGL010000199.1:0-6948 GCA_050012815.1 Thermoguttaceae bacterium | reverse complement strand
AATCCCGCCCGAAAATACAAGCGTGCCGCCATTTATAGCTGTGTTGCCGCTATAAGTTTCCGCTGCACTAAGCGTCAAGGAGCCGGACCCAAGTTTATTTAGCCCGCCTGCACCTGAAAGCACTCCGGAAAGCGTGGCTGAATAGCCCGCGGTGTCGATGTTGGCGTTGCCTCCGTCGCCGGTCAGCGTCATGGGCAGTGAAGTAGGAAAAGTCCCGCTCGCCTTAAGAGTGCCACCGCCAAAATTGAACGCAGTAGCACCATCACCTTTTTCAAGTGATTGCAGAATGAGAGTTCCTGATGTTAAGTTATAGGTTCCGCTGGAGCCGGAATTGTAGCCAAGATAGAGCGTTGATGAGATCGAATTTGTACCGCCGGTCTGTGTGAACGTTCCCGTGCCGTATTCGCCGATATATTCGACAACAGCGGACAACTGCCCTGCGCTGCTCAGATTGTACGTGCCTGTGGAACCGGAATTACCGCCAATAAAGAGGACCAATGTTGAATTAGTACCGCCGGTCTGCGTGAACATTCCGGTGCCGTATGAGCCGATATACTCGTCAACAGCGGACAACTGCCCCATGCCACTCAGATTGTACGTGCCTGAGGAACCGGAATTGTAGCCAAGGTAAAGATCATAAGTGATTGAATTCCTTCCACCAGTCTGGGTGAATGTTCCAGTACCTGAGAGACCAATAGACTCGTAGTCTGAGGACAGCTGCCCAGTGCCGCTCAGATTGTACATGCCAATGGAGTCAGAATTATAGCCAAGATACAACTCATAAGTAATTGAATTCGTTCCGCCGGTCTGCTTGGACGTTCCAGCGCCGGAATAACCAATATACTCGTTGGCGGTGGACAATTGTCCCATGTCGCTCATATTGTATGTGCCGGTTGAGACGGAATAGTCGCCAAGAAAGAGGTCCTTTGTCGAATTTATACCGCCGGTCTGCGTGAACGTTCCGGAGCCGTATTCGCCGATATACTCGTCAACAGCAGACAACTGCCCAGTGCCGCTCAGATTGTACGCGCCGGTGGAGCCGGAAGTGTAGCCAAGAAACAAACCCAATGTTGAATTTGTACCGCCGGTCTGCGTGAACGTTCCCGTGCCATACAAAGAGCCGATGGACTCAGAGTTTGTGGACAACTGACCCGTGCCGCTCAGATTGTACGTGCCGGTGGAACCGGAATTGTAGCCAAGAAACAAACCCAATGTTGAATTTGTACCGCCGGTCTGCGTGAACGTTCCCGTGCCGGAATAGCCGATATACTCATAATCTCCTCCTGACAGATTTCCGCCGGTCATTTCGATCGTTCCTGAGTTTCCAGTACCTGAGGCGCCGAGATAAAGATAATCACAGGCTTCACCTGTTTGTGTAATGGTTGCCGTGCCGCCGTTTTGGATGTAGGCATCGTCGGAGCTTGTTGGTTCTGTTCCGCCCCAGTTGACTGCATCTGACCAATCGCCGGTGGAAACGCTCCAGTAATAAGATGTCGCTTGGGTGACGGTTGAACTCAGAAGCAGGATCGCCGCCGCCAGAAATGCCAACAGTCCGGGCTGGTTCATGAAGGCAAAGAGGGCATTCACATTTTCGCTACGCGAAAAATGGGACAGTCCCCAAATTCTAACCTCTTGTTTACTCGACATGAAAAGACCCTCCCCAAGCCCGTCAATGTAGGAGGCACGCGGGTCCTGTGAACAAAAGCAACCTGCATAAGTACACGGTCATTTTTACAAATAAGCATGGAGATGTCAATATACCCCATAAATCGGGTTATGTAAAAGTGGTCCAGAGTCATTTTCTAGGATGGTGCTTTTCTCTGATAGATTATAATCTTGGCATATCGGGAAGGCCGGCACTGCCGACGGGCGACCGGTCAAGCGGATCATCGGCGGTGTGTGCTTTTGTCTTTCGCATACACTGCCGGTGGCCCGACCCGCACAATGAAAGGCACTCTCAATGGAAAACAAAACACTTTTAACCGCACTTCTTGGCGGACCTCCCCGTTTTCTGGAAGAACAAGCCAACAAGCTGATGACCGACATCTGCAATGACGGCAAAAAAGCGGTGATGGTGGCATTTGATCGTTTAAGGAAAAATCTTTACCCGGTCGCGCTATCAGACTATAAAAATGCAATTCCTGGTTTGGTTATTGAATGGGAGGGTCAAGAAAAAGAACTGAGCCGCTTTTGGGAGTCTTACCCGACCTCAAGGGCTGGTGTGGCGACAAAACTTTTGTTTTGTATGGCGTTGAAAAATAGCGACAAATATTTAGGAGATAAGGCGTTTGAAAATGTGATGAAGCCGTGGAGGTGGGTTTATGCGATTGCATACTCCGATTTTTCAAGATTGGCTGACGCGGTGCTGAATCAGGCCAAAGAAAAACTATCGCCTCCAAAGAAGAAAAGGAGAATTATGAAGGAAGAAGCCAATGTAGCTGCCCGAGAGATTTTGAAAAATCCCGCGCTACGGAGTCTTAGAAAGTTGGCAAAGGCTATAGGTTGTTCTACTGGATTGGTCCCGGAACTTCCTATGTGGCGAGCCTATCAAGAGAAACTTGAAAAACTAGGGAAGAAAAAACATTTCGGGGCCAAGGCCCGACGGTTGGACGGTGTGGTGCTGGATAATAAGCCGTGCAACGACGCCGAGTTGGAGCGCCTGATTGCAGAGCAAACGGCTGATTTTGAAGACAGTCCACTTGTTTCTCATGCGCGCAAACATCATGTACGGAAAAAAGTGTGAGCGCTCACGGTGATATCGTGAGCGCTTTACATCGTTTTTATGCCTGAAAATACGGCATGTCTGATTTTTTTCTTTGAGCGCCCGCCTACTTGTGTAATGTGCGATTTTATTAAACACACAAGTAGGAGTCTTAATTATGCGAACCCCAACGGTTCCTTCTTTGCTGACGCCGGGGCGAATCGCCGAACGGCTGGGAGTACCTTTGCCAAGAATCTTGTATGTTCTCTCAACTCGGCCACATATCCAGCCTTCAGCCCGCGCTGGTTGTCTGCGGTTGTTTGACTATCATGCCGTCGCCCAAATTCGACACGAATTAAATGCGATTGCTGCGCGCCGCGGCACTAAGGGGGCGGAAAATGACAAATAACATCCCTGATAAATTGTTGTTGAGTGCCCGGGAAGCGGCGAAATGTTTGGGAATATGCGAACGGACGCTTTGGTCGATGACTGCGCCCCGTGGGCCGATACCTTCCATAAAAATTAGAAGCAGGGTTTTGTACTCGGTTGATGTTTTAAGGAAATGGATCGACACGCAGACAGCAAGCGTGGGAGGTGCGGGCAATGAATAGCACAAAATGGAGTCGGGTATCAAAACAACAGCCATGCCCGGTTTGTTCAAAACCGGATTGGTGTCTTTTTACTGGTCCAGACGATTTGCCAACAGCGGTTAGGGGACATAAGAGGTTAGCTGTTGTTTCCACGTTTCCAGCGGAAAGGCGAGAATAATGTTAGACATGCAAGCGATATTCGGCAACGGTACGGTGCCGATTACGGCGGCGACGGCGCCGGAAACCGCGGCGTTGCCCGAGCCGACCCCATGGCCCGAGGTGGCGGAGTTGCCGACGCCGGTGGTCGATCCCCAGGTGGCGGACGTGGATGAGGCGCCCGACTTCGATAGCCTTCCCCTGCCCGGCGACCCGTGCCCGAAGTGTCAGTCATTAGAATTATGGGAGAGTATGGCCGGCGGCTGGCGGTGTATGAATTGCAACCCACCCTTGGCAGCCTTGCGGCTGTTGGATCGGGTTAGCAAGCTACCGGCGAGAAACCAGCGCTCCAGCATCGCACCAGTAGCGTTGCGGCGGGCAAGGTCGATACGTCAATTGCCTCTTCAATCCGCCCCAAGGTAGGTGTTTAATGTGATTAGGAGTGATGTTAAAATAGGCAAGACGGGATTGCGAAAGGGTGCAACGGTTTACGGGTAATAATCAGTGTTGACATTACGTCAATAGAATGCTATAATTATGTTGATGAAAAAAACAGCATACAAACTGACCGACCAGTTACGCCAGCTTGTGCGGGATTCTGGTAAAACATTGGGTGAGATTTCCCGTGAGGCTGGCGTGGACAAGACAGCTTTATCACGTTTTCTTAATTGTGAGCGCGGCGTTTCGTGTGAAATGATGGATACATTGGGGCAATACTTGGGGCTGCGGATCATGGCCAAAAAGCCCCGAAAGAAGAAAGGCGGATAGAACATGGCGAGCATATCCACGGATTCCGGCGGCAAGCGGAGAATCCTGTTTGTAGATGCCGATGGAAAGCGGCGGCAGATTCGTTTGGGCAAGGTGCCGATGAAAACGGCTACAACCATCAAGGCGCGGGTGGAGTATCTATTGGCTGCTCTGTTGGGTAAGCACGCCCCCGATGGCGATACGGCCGCATGGGTCGGCAGTCTCGATTCCGTGCTACGCAACAAACTGGCGGCAGTTGGATTGGTTCCACGGCTCGAACCGCAACCGGATGAGGCGCGGCCCGAGGGCGCTAAGTTGGCAGAATTCATAGGCCAGTACATTGCGGCCCGGCCGGGGATGAAACCGAACACGCTGAAGAATTATCGACAGACAGAGCGGTCTCTTGTCGATTTCTTCGGCCCCGACCGGATGTTAACTGAGATTACCGCTGGCGATTGTGACGATTGGAAGGCCCACCAGGAGGCCAAGGGGTACGCCCCGGCAACCATCGGGCGAAACGTGAAAAGGGCGCGGCAATACTTCCGATCAGCGGTCCGCAAGAGACTACTTGTCGATAACCCGATGCAAGACGTGAAAGCCCCAGCCCAAGTGAACACGGCGCGGGCGTTCTACGTTACCCGCGAAGCAACGGAGCGAATCATTGCGGCCTGCCCGGATGCCGAGTGGCGGCTGATTATCGCCCTGGCACGCTACGGTGGTTTGCGGACACCCTCAGAGACATTCGCCCTAACGTGGGCTGACGTGAATTGGGCAGAAAACCGTATCCGAATCCCCAGCCCCAAGACGGCCTGCCATGCGGGGCGGGAATCGAGAATGCTCCCCTTGTTCCCCGAGTTGCGGCCTCACTTGGAAGCGGTCTTTGACGAAGCCGAGCCGGGGACCATCCACGTTATCACCAAGCATCGAATTGCCAGTGCGAACCTGCGGACCACTTTGGAGCGGATATGCAACCGGGCAGGGATACAGTTGTGGGAGCGGGCTTTCCAAAACATGCGAGCGAGCCGAGAAACTGAACTGACCCAAGAACATCCGTTGCACGTTGTGGTGCAATGGTTGGGCAACAGCGCTCCTATTGCAGCGCGGCACTATCTGACAGTGACCGACGCCGACTTTGACCGGGCAGTCCAAGGCAGCGCAAAAAGCGGCGCAAAATCCGACGCACTTCCGGCGCAAAATCAGGCGCAGCAGGCGGCGGCAGGGAATTGCAGGGTTTCGCAAGAAACACAAAAAGCCCTAGAAAACCAGGGCTTTTTGCTAATTGTTGCAACTCATTGCGATAGTGTGCAAAGGTATATACTACCCCCTAGGGGAGTCGAACCCCTGTTCTCGGACTGAGAACCCGATGTCCTGGGCCACTAGACGAAGGGGGCGTGGGTAAAATAAAAATGCATTGCCGTTGTGCAACAACGGGAACCTTAGTTTTTACTAAACCGGAAAGATGCTGTCAACCGCCGTTTGGGAACTTAGAGCCTATCCCATAATCCTTTTAGGAGCGCGGCCGTCCCGGCCGCATTAAGCGGGCAAGATGCCCGCGCTCCTGGTTTTGTAATAAGATCTTAATGCAAGCCGCTTGTTTTCAGTGTTTTTCCGTTGTTGCAGCCTCTGGTTTGGACTGGTTTCGTTTGATGGCTTCTTGCACA
The DNA here is from genome assembly GCA_050012815.1 of Thermoguttaceae bacterium. Lineage (GTDB taxonomy): Bacteria > Planctomycetota > Planctomycetia > Pirellulales > Thermoguttaceae > JBEKIK01. The sequence continues at coordinate 1,093 of JBEKGL010000199.1, read as the reverse complement.
TAGCGTTCCATTTGGGTGTTGTTCAAATAGTTGTAATAATTCGGCAGGAATTCATCTATTATCTTCATCGATTCGTTATATTTGTTGCCTTCATAGGATAGTACCACGCTCTGGCCGGCCAAGCCAAAAGCCCGGAGTTCACGCTCGTCATCGCTCAGGTTGGCCAGATCATCGAAGATTTTCTTGGCCTCCTCACGACGGCCTTCCCTGAGGTAAAACAGTGCCAATTGCTGATTCGCACGGTTGACGAAATAGCTATTATTACTAAAGTGTTTTTTAATGCTTTTCCAGGCATCTTCGGTATTCCATTTTTGAGCGTAGTACCACTGTTGATAGACGGTGGGATATTGTGTGAACTCCGTGGGACTTGATTGTGCTCCGGCGAGTAAAAACTCTTCGGTGGAGGCAAACCGCGCTAAAACCATGCCCAGTAAAAAAGTACACGCCAAGGCCAGCAAAAACCAGCGGTACCGGCGGCTTGGCCTTTGTTGCATGGCTTGGGTTTTCATCAGACTGTCGAGTTGTTGGGTAACGGCCGAACGGGAAACGGGCGACGTCTCTCCGGCCAGCGATTCCCAGCCCGGCAGTTCTTCCGGCCAGTCTTGCCCAAAAACCTCCGTTTGGATGCGGCGAAGTTCGCGTAAAACATCGCGTGCCGATGCACAGCGCCGCTGTGAATCTTTAACGAGCATGGTGTGGACCAGCCTGCACAGGGCGGGGGGAAGGTCGGTACGCAGGGTTTCCAGGGGCTTTGGCTGGGTTTTAAGGTGTTGCACGGCAACGGCCAAAGCCGTATCGCCCGAAAACGGCGGCGATCCGGCAAGCATGTGATAAGAGGTCACGCCGAAGGAATAAATATCGCTGCGGTGATCCAAGGGTTTGCCCTCGACCTGTTCGGGACTCATGTAAAGCGGCGTTCCCAGCGTGATGCCGATCTGAGTCAGTCCGTTGGCCGCCCCTTCGCGGGTGAGCCGGGCAAGACCGAAGTCGGCGACTTTCACTTCGCCCAAGGAGGTAATCATAATGTTCTCGGGCTTGATGTCGCGGTGGACCACGCCCGCTTCGGCCGCTTTGGCCAATGCCGCCGCGACTT
>JBEKGL010000198.1:0-6955 GCA_050012815.1 Thermoguttaceae bacterium | reverse complement strand
CGGGGCGACACGCCCCGGCTCTGACTTTTCATGCAACATTCTTTTTCTGACACCCAATAAATAGATGTATTGTTAGAGCACCTCCACGTACATTCTGTAAAAAATCGCTGCAATCGGTTTATTCGTTACCGCTTTCTCGATGTACAATCAGGTCATTTCGTTTAAAAAAAGCTAGACTTGTTTCAGGCGGGCAACTGTAATGAGGCTGGGTGATGCGCGACCACGTCCTGAGACGGGCTTCTCTGGATTTTACCTTATCTGCATGAGATAAATTATGACAGAGGCGGCGAAAAACAGCCTGCTGGCTTCCTTGGCCGGCACTCTTCCATCATCCGACAAAAATAATCCCTGGGAAGCGGTGGCGGCATCGCAAGGCCAAGACGCATCGGCCGATTCCCCGATAGATGAGCGGCTGAACATCATTTTGGATCGCATTAAACAAGTGACTTCTTCTCTTCCGGACGATTCCTCCCAGCCCCGGAACGCGGCGCCCTCGCCCGGCGGGCCCGTGCATGTCGAAGAAACGTTCATTCCCCGGGAACCGGAATCATTCGCCGACGCCGGACTGTCCGAAAGCGAAGTGGAAGCATTAATCTTGAAATTTCTGCTGGCCCGGGGCGACGTCAACGGCCGCGACATCGCCGAACAAGTTAAACTGCCTTTCATCGCCGTCGATAGTTTGCTCCGCGACATGAAAAACCAACAACTGGTTTGCCATCGCGGCGCGGCGATGATGAACGATTTTCAGTACCAATTGACCGATCTGGGCCGCGAGCGCGCCCGGCGATTGGCCCAGCACGCCAGTTATTTCGGCTCGGCGCCGGTCTCCTTGAAGGATTATATACACAGCGTCGAGGCCCAGTCGCTGGTAAAGCAGCGCCCCACGGCCGAGGACCTGCGCCACGCATTCCAAGACCTGTTGCTCAACAAGAATATGTTGAACCACCTGGGGCCGGCGATAAACTCCGGACGCGGTTTATTCCTTTTCGGACCGCCGGGCAACGGCAAGACCAGCATCGCCGAGCGGATAACCGCCAGTTTCGGCCAGGAAATCTGGATTCCCCGCGCTATCGGCATCGACGGCGAAATCATCCGCCTTTACGACCCCGTAAACCATGAGGAAATGCCCCTGCCCGCCAGCGGCGGACTGATCGACCAGCGGAAAATCGACCGCCGCTGGATCCGCATCCGCCGGCCGACGATCGTCACCGGCGGCGAATTGACCATGTCGCAATTAGAGGTCTCGCTTAACCACACCACGGGCATCTGCGAAGCGCCGCTGCAACTGAAGAGCAATTGCGGCACTTTGGTTATCGACGATTTCGGCCGCCAACACATGCGCATCGACGAATTGCTCAACCGCTGGATCGTCCCCCTGGAAAAACGCTACGACTTCCTCAATTTGCCCAACGGTAAAAAAATCAGGGTGCCCTTCGATCAACTCATAATTTTTTCCACCAACCTGGAGCCTCGGGCATTGGTCGACGAGGCCTTCCTGCGGCGAATTCCTTATAAAATCGAAGTGGGCGATCCGACGGAAGAGGAATTCCACGCCCTGTTCGCCATCATGTCGACCAAACTGGGCATTCCATACCGCAAAGAGCCCGTCGATCACCTGATCGACACGTACTACAAGAAACACGGCCGCCCCTTCCGCTTCTGCCATCCCCGCGACCTGCTGCTGCAAATCCGCAACTACTGCCTGTATTACAACAGCCCGCTGGAAATCACTAATGAATACATCGACAAGGCAGTGGATAATTACTTTTCGGTGATGTGATTCTTCCTAATGTGTTTTTCGTTTTAACTCAACTTTTTGACGATGTGTTTGGCAAGATACTCTTTAATCTCGCGATGTCGTGGAATCGGCTGACATTCGCCCGTTTGGGGGTTCTGATACCAATCGTGCCGCCTACCGTGACGAATTAGCACACAACCCATTTTCTCGATTTCACGTATCAGATCATTCCGTTTCATGAAATCTGCAATTCCCCAACATGTTTTACATTCGGAATGGCTCCGCTCGTCACGTCGGCATAGATATCTTTGAGGTTTTCCTGCAATTCCTCAAGCGATTCGCCTTGAGTTTGATAGTCAGGATATTCTTCCAAATAGCCGAGCCACATCTCGCTGTCTTGCCAGTAAACGTAACGTATTGATTTCATTGATTTTTCCTCCGAATGCCCGCCGCATGCGATTTCCAATTTGGATCACAATTCTATTATAGCTCAATCCTTTAAAAAAGTCCCCTCTCCCGACCAATCTTCGGTCGGTGCCCGGAGAGGGTTAGGGTGAGGGCTATTTCCGGCAATTCTTGGCTTGCTAAATTGATTACAGTTTTTAATCTTCGTTATTCCATCGGCCAGCCGGGGATGCATTCAACTATCTCCCGCATCATCCACATGACATCAGCCGTGCAGTCGGATGTTTGCCAATCATAGAATTGCTTTGCGTTCATAACATGAGACTACCGAAAGAAGTCATCTTATTGATCCTTCTATATTTGAATTCTGCGCTCCAGGAGGTACTCCGCAAAATCCTGTCCCGATCGATTCATGTCCCCGCGAGTGAGAATGATTTTCGACAAGTCATTGAATCCGAATCCGAACATTCGATCGGGCTTCCATCTCACAGTCTTGCAGTCCTCGATCAATGTCCGCATTTCTTCTCTCGTGAAGAGTAATGAGCAGTCTTGGAACCGTTTTGCCGACACTCGCGTTGTCTTTCCGAGATCGGGCGCATACATGCCAATGAGAATCACGAAGTCCGCCCTGTCTGGAACATCAAAACGTTTGAACCACGTGTAGAATTGAAATCGGATTGTGTCTTTGCGTTTGGGTGGAGGATGACTATAGGTGCGGGAAGCCTTAACTTGAATGGTTACTGTTTTCGATTTGTGCTTGTCGCTCTGATGCAACAAGGCAAGGTCAATTCCTTTCTCTTGTCGGGATAAAGGAACAAGGATGGAATACCCGTCTTTTCGCGGGAGTAATGATTGCAGTCTCTGGGCAACTATGAATTCTGGCCACTGTAAGGTGAATACTGGGTCCATATTGTCTTCCGGCAAGGTTCAAATGAAGGTTCAAATGGGACGTAGCTCTTTTCCTCTTCAGTCTCCTGCATTAGCGTTCCTCCATAGTTTCGATTCATTCAGTTCAATACAATTGTTACTCTGGGCTATGCCATGTCACCTGCTATCAATCTTGATTTAGAGGAAAAACAATCCTTTCAGCAGAGTTGAAAAAGGTTCTCTATTTATCTTATCTTCTAGCGGTTTCGTGCTGTTCCATCTATGCCGGCTTCAGCCCATAGTACAAAACGTCCGGGTCGATGTCGGCGCCGTTATCCCAGGCGATTATTCCGCCCGCGATCTTGATCAAGCGGAAATTAACTTGATTTCATCTTTTTTTGTCAAGGTTTGCGCAAGATTTCTTTGCTAATCGGATTCGGGCGACGAGGCGGCAAGGAAATGACTTGTCGGCCGCTTGCTCGTTCTTGCAATTTCAAGTCGCGATGAATGGCCTTAAGGTCATACCCAAATTGTTTTGCATAAGCTTCACGTATTTCTCGCACTTCTTGCACAAGGCTATCAATATTCATGTTCGTTTTCCCCCTGCAGCAACTCTTCCGGCGTGCAGATAATAGGCGGTTCATAACCGTTTTCACGGCAGATCAGTTCAATCTGAGATCGTAATGATGCGTTAGCGATATGCGTACAATTCCAAGTAAGTAAGTAGTTCATGCCATGTACCGTAGCTATGGCGATATGAAGGGCATCCACGGCAGCACGATCCGGAAGACGAATTTGAGTAAAAATCGCCGTGGCAAGGGTAAGTGTTTCTTCAGTTTCTTCCAACAACGGCAGACTATCGATAAGGCTTAACCGTTTGGCTGCGGCTTCGGCATTTCCGCCTTGGCACTCTCGAACAACAACCTGCGAAATAAACACATCATATTCGCTCCGACATCTCTCCCACCATTCGCAAGTAGTCTGTTGGTGTGCTGCTCGGACAAGATCACGACTTGGACGGGCTGCCAAGTAACTGGGAATTGTGGTTTCAAGATAGACTTTAGGTTTCATCGAAGCCTTCTATCGAATCCCATAAAATATCAAACCGTCAAAATGGTTGATTCTATTAAATATTCTACAACATATAGGGGGCGAGTCAACCATCATCTCTAGCAATTAAAAGCCTTATCCGTGCGAGAGCTCGATGCCGAAGGGCAGTTTCAGTTGCGGATCTTTGTCGGCTTCCGGCGAGAGTTCTTTGAAGAGCAGGCTGGGCTGGATGTCGGTGTTGTTCTGATACTTGTCGCTCTGGTACTCGGTAAAGTCGCCTTGGATGTCGTGATAGAAGATCTGGCAGATGGAAACTCCGGCGAAGATGCGGATGGGCTGCACGGCGAACATCTCCAGGGTCCAGTAGCCGCAAAAACCAACGTCGCCGAAACCGGCGGTTACGTGTACGAAAAGCCCCAGACGCCCGATCGACGACCGGCCCTCGATCATCGGCACGAGATTGTGCGTTTCGGTCCGTTCGGCCGTGCGTCCCAGATAAAGTTGATTGGGCTGCAGCACGATTCCCTCCGGCGGAATTCGCAGACGCCGCACGCGGTTGGCCTTGCGCATGTCGAGGATCAGTTCCTCGTAGACCATCAGTTCGTCGTGCAACGTCAAGTTATAGCTGTTCGGATTCAGCCGCGACTCGTCGAACGGATCGATGAGAATATCACCGCCCAGCCGACGATTGATTTCGTTTCCGGAAAGGACCATGGGGTGAGAAGTGGTTAGTGGCTTGTGGTTAGTGGTTAGAGTATGCGGTGCGAAACCTCAAGCGGTTTCTCGTTTTTTTATCTTTTCAGCATTTGTTGTTAATCTAATCTCTAATCCCCAATCTATTCAGTGGTCAGTAAACTGACCACCCCCATTTATCCCCTAATCCCTAATCTCAAATCCCTAATCTCTATCCCCTACGTTCACACTCCGATCCGCGGGCAGAGACCTGCCAGGGGGCATGTATCGCATTGGGGTTTTCGGGCGGTGCAAACATAGCGGCCGTGGTGGACCATGCGGTTGCTTATTGCGATCCATTCTTTCCGGGGAAACTGTCCCATAAGATCTTTTTCGATTCTTTCGGGATTCTTTTCCTGTGTCAGTCCCATACGTTGGCTCACCCGGGTCACGTGCGTATCCACAACTATTCCGGAAGCGATGCCGTAGGCCGCGCCTAAAACCACATTTGCCGTTTTTCGTCCGATGCCGGGCAGTTCGATCATTTTTTCGATATCCTGCGGAATTTCCCCCTTATACCTCTCTAGTAGGGATTGGCAGCAGCTTTGGATGCTCTTCGCCTTATTATGATAAAACCCTGTGCTTTGAATTTCGCGTTCCAGGTCCTTTTGCGGGGCGTTTGCATACGCATCCGCATCGGGATATTTACGAAACAAGCTTTTAGTGACCAGATTCACCCGTTCATCGGTGCATTGGGCCGAAAGAATCGTTGCTATCAACAACTGCAAAGGGGTCTCATAATCAAGCTCGCATTTGGCGTCGGGATAATGTTCTCGGAGAATCTTGGCTATCTTGGCCGCGTATTGTTTGATTTCAGCGGGAATGGGCATGAATCGTACCTTGATCGGGTTATAAGCAAGGATTCCCAAACAAAATTGGGACTCTCACCCTTCCTTATCCTTATTGCTTTAATAAGTAGCCGACATTCTCCCTGCTTTGAGCCGGTGCTGTCAAGTGGCGTGTTTGGAAGTTCATTGGCCCGAAATATCCGCCATGACTATAATATAGTCGGGAAGAAAGTGGATTTTGCATCAGAGGACGATTTGCCATGTCGAGCTTCGAGGAACCGTCGTTTGCCGTGGAGAGTTTTTCGGGAAAAGTGCGATTGTTCCCCTTGCCAAATCTGGTGTTATTTCCTCATGTAATGCAACCCATGCACATATTCGAGCCGCGCTATCGCGATATGCTCGAGGACGCGCTGGCCGGCGATCGGCTTGTGGCCATGGCCTTGCTGGCCCCCGGTTGGGAAATGGATTACGACGGCCGACCGACGCTTTATCCCGTTGCTTGTCTGGGGCGCATCACCGCTTATTTTCGCCTCGCCGATGGAACGTATAACGTGTTGCTCTTGGGGCTGCGGCGGATCAAGCTCCTCTATGAAGTGAAATCGAAACGGCGTTTCCGCGAAGCACGGGTGGAAATTCATGAAGATCTTTATCCGACCCGGGAGATCGGGCAGTCCGATCTGTTGCACGATCGACTCCGCAAAGCTTTTTTGAAGATTCTTCCTTTTTTGCCCGAAGCCCAGGAACAACTCGATCAATTGATCGATACGGATGTTTCCCTGGGCATGTTGACCGATATCATCGGTTACATGCTCGACATCGACCTGAAGAAAAAACAATCTTTGCTGGCCGAGATCGACGTTTATCGCCGGACGGAACTGCTCTTGAAGTATTTAGCGGCCGCGGCCGTGGAACTTGAGGCCGATAATTCGGGCTTTAACTCTTTTCCGCCGCTTTTTAGCGCGAATTAATGCGGCCGACCAACCGACCATGCCGACCATGCTACGCATGGTGCCCGATGGTGCCCGTCGGTGCCCGCCGCGGCTTTATTATTCGGCCCCGTCTTGACCAATCGCCGTTCCATTCTTACCATAAATGAATTCCATGTTTGAGACCGAGGTAATTTCATGGCCGCCAATTCCGACGTGCGCGAGATCATCCAGGGCAGTTTGCGGGGTGAATTGGGCGAGGAGCCGGATTCTTCGCAGATTTACACCCAAGCCGTGGATCAACCGCGCATCGAACGGGCCGTGCGGGAGATCCTCTCCGCGGTGGGAGAGAATCCCGACCGCGAAGGACTCCGCGAAACGCCCGCCAGAGTGGCGCGGATGTATGCTGAACTCTTCGGCGGGCTGCACGTGGATCCCCGTCAACATCT
>JBEKGL010000197.1:0-6980 GCA_050012815.1 Thermoguttaceae bacterium | reverse complement strand
CCGAACTATGCGGTCGGCCTGTCCGGCCAGGGTCTGATCGTGGGTTACTATTACTATAGTGAGGTGATGCTGTTGGTTCAAGGTTCGCAGGATTTTCAGGATTTCCTGGCCGGTGGCTTGATCCAGGTTTCCGGTGGGTTCGTCGGCCAAAAGGAGTTCGGGTTGGACGACCAAAGCCCGGGCTATGGCGGCCCGTTGCATCTCCCCCCCCGATAGTTCCCGGGGTTTATGTTTCAGCCGGTGGGTAAGCCCCATTGTTTCCAAGAGTCCCATGGCCGTGGCGCGGTGTTTTTTTCGATTGACAAAGTACTTCCAAACCCCCTCGGCGATCATTAGGGGCGAAAGCACGTTTTCCAGCATGGAGAGTTCGGGCAAGAGGTGGTAGAACTGGAAAATCATGCCGAAGCGTTTGTTTCGCAGGGCGTCGCGCTGTGCGGCGGGCAGGTTGTCGATCCGCCGACCGTCGAAGTGGATTTCGCCCTGGTCCGGGGCGTCGAGCGTGCCCAGCAGGTGCAAGAGCGTACTCTTGCCCGATCCGCTCTGGCCGACAACTGCGATAAACTCTCCCTGGCGGATATCTATATCCAAACCCGTGAGCACGGGCACTTCGACCGGGCCCTTGCGGTAACTCTTGAATAGCCCGACGGCCCTAAGATGCCCCGCCGGCAATCGTTTTTGCGGGGCGATCGGCGCCGGAGCCTCGAGACTTTCATCGGGCTGCTGAAGTTGAGTCATGGGATGATGCGGACCGAGAATAACATGGGGGTGATCTTTAAGCAGGATGGCCTCGGGCGTGGATTTTGGCTCCGAACGCGCGGTTTCGGCCGATTTTTTGGATTTCGTGAACTGCTCGATTTTGTTACTCATATCGCAGGGCCTCCACCGGGTGCAATCGGGCCGCGCGGCGGGCCGGCAAAATGCTGGCCGCCACGGCAATGCCCACCGCCCCGGCCATGATCCACACAACCGTCCATGGCCGAACAATCGTGGGTATTTTATAAAAATAGTAGATCGTCGGATCGAACACTGGCCGGCCCGTGATCTTGCCCAGCAGATCGGCTATCTGGTTGATGTAACGGACAAAGAGCAAGCCGATTGCCAATCCCACGCCCGAACCGATCAATCCCAGCGCAAGGCCATAGGCCAAAAAGATGCCCATCACGCCGCGGCCCGACGCGCCCAGCGACTTGAGTATGCCGATATCGCGGGTCTTTTCCGCCACGATCATGTAAAAGATGGCCAGGATGCCGAAACCAGCCACGGCGATTATCATAAACAAGAGCACGTTAAGGATGGCGATTTCCATGGATACGGCTGCCAACAGGGGTCCTTGTTCATCTCGCCAGGTTTCCACTTTGTATTCTTGTCCGGGAAAAGCCTTTCCCAATTTGTCGCGGACTTTTTCGCCGTTTATGCCGGGTTTTAGTTTGATTTGTATGTTGTTGACCATTCCGATCCCTGTGGAAGGATCGATCATCCCCCGCAATTCCTGTAACTTTCGTATGGGCACAAAGGCAAAACTCGCATCTATTTCGCTCATTTTGCTTTCGTAGAAATCGACTACCGTGAAGTTGTCGTATGTGAATTTCGGCGGTTGTCCAACTGTAAGCGTGGTCAGTGCCACGTCATCGCCCGGCAAGATCCCAAAGCGATCTTCATAACCCGCACTGAGATTTTGTTCGTCTTTAGGATACCGTCTGCTGGCCATGGCAATGCCCAGTACTATGCCGGTGTGCTGCTGAGTGGCCATATCGAATGCTTTGCCTTCGCCGGGCGAAGCCGAGGAATAGGAATTCGGCGATACGCCGCTAGAGGTCCAGGGATCGGTCGTCGGGGCATTTGGAGCCGGCATGGGCGAGATGCCTGCCCCGGCATCGCCAATGTCATTCTTGCCGTTACGGTCGTTGCCGTTCTCCGTGTAGGAAGTGGCGGTTACGTTCTTGGAATCAGTTCCCACGGGCGGATTAATCACGGCCGGGGCCGCCTGCTTTTCCTTCCGAAATAATTCCTCTTGAGCGGCCTTGTTCCGGGCCATTTCGCTACGGTGTTTCCAACCGGAATCGGCCATTTGCGGACGCTCCGGCCCGCCGGGTCCGACCTGGTGATCGCGGACGTCGTAGTCGCCGTCGCGAAGATCGAAGCTCATCTTTTCACGGTTCTTTTTATGCTGCAAATACTTGCTGAAATCGGTCACATTGCTTTTGCTGCTTTCGTCTATGCCTATCAATTGCACGGGCTGCGTTATGGATTGCCCGGAATATATATCCTTGAAATTGAGCAATGCCGGCACCAGCACCATGGGCGACATGGCCTCGATGGAATCGCCCGCTATGCGGCGGATCTCGTTCATGTGCCATTCGGCGTCGCGCATGCCGTTTAAACTCCGCGATTTCAGGACCACGTCGGAAAGGACTCCGTGGATGCGATTCTGCATCTCGGATGTAAATCCCTCCATCACGCTGTTGACCACGATCATCGTGGCTACGCCCAACATCACGCTCAGTATCGAAACAAACGCGATGTACCGCGTGAACAAATATCGCCAACAAAGAAGTAGTTTGTACATGTTAGAGATCGGGGAAAATGGGACAGGGAAAATGACAAAGCACTTATGTCTAATGACGAAGAAGTTCATTCGTCATTTGGACTTCGACATTCCTTTGTCATTCGAGCTTTGTCATTTGTCATTTTTCTCCTACGCTTCCGGGCGCAAAAGTGGGAACAATATCGCCTCGCGGATGCTTTGCGAATTGGTCAACAGCATTACCAGGCGGTCCACTCCGATGCCCAGCCCGCCGGCGGGCGGCATGCCGTGACGCAGCGCCCGGATGAAATCCCGGTCCATCTTGGCCATCGATTCCTCATCCGGCAATCCTTCGAGTTGGCTGGAAAATAGTTTTTCCTGCAAGTCCGGATCGTTCAATTCGGTGTAGGCGTTGGCCACTTCCATGCCCTGGATGAACAACTCGAAACGTTCGGCCACGGCCGGGTTGCCGCGTTTGCGTTTCGTCAACGGGCATATACTTGCCGGATAATCGAGTACAAAGATCGGGCCGGCCAGTGCGTCCTCGACCAACTCCTCGAAAACCAGGCTCTTGATCACGTCCGAATGTTTGCCCGCCGTTTCCATGCCGTGCTTTTCGGCTAGCGCTTTGACCGCCGGTAGGTCGTTGGCCGAAACGCCCGTGTGTTCGGCAAAAAGGTCGTCGTAGGTTTTTCGGGCAAAGGGCGGGGTAAAGTCTATCACCTTCTCGCCCCAGGGCAGTTTCAAATCCTGGCCTGAAGCGCAGATGGCATCGACAATGACGGCTTCGGTAAGGTTCATCATCGTCTCGTAATTGCCGTATGCCTGATAAACCTCGAGCATGGTGAACTCGGGATTGTGCCTGGGGCTTATACCTTCGTTGCGATAGACCCGGCCCAGTTCGTAAACCCGTTCGAATCCGCCCACCAAAAGCCGCTTTAGATGCAGTTCCAAGGCGATCCGCAAGAACAGATCGATGTCCAGAGTGTTATGATGCGTGACGAACGGCCGGGCGGCCGCTCCGCCGGCGATGGCGTGCAGCGTGGGGCCTTCCACTTCGACGAATCCTTGCCCGGCCAACGTGTTGCGGATCGATTGCACGATTTTCGTCCGCCGTAAAAAACGCTCCCGGACGCCGTCGGTGTAAATCAAATCCAGGTAGCGCATCCGATGGCGCAGTTCGGGATCGTTGAGTCCGGCCCATTTTTCCGGCGGTGTTTCGATCGACTTGCTCAAGAAATGCAGGTCGTCGGAGAAGATCGTCAATTCGCCGGTCCGTGTTCGATGAAAATCACCGTCCACGCCGATTATATCGCCCAGGTCGAAGCACTGGGCAAGTTTCCAATTTTTCTCGCCCACTTGTGCCTTGCCGATCATCACCTGGATAGTTCCGGTCCAATCACGAATTTGCAACCAGTGGGATCCGCCCGACGGACGCCGCAAAATAATCCGTCCTGCCGCTCGAACGTGGGGGCCGTGTTGTATCGGAGGTTTTCCAGTCTCACACTCGGGGGATAGTTCAACAACAATTTCTTCAACCCGGTTACGGATCTCAGCTATTGGTTGGTGTCCATCGAATCGGGAACCCCATGGGTCTACGCCCAGTTCAGCTATTTTGCGCAGTTTATCCCGTCTAGCGGCCTCCAGAGCCTCTGCTGAGGTTATCGGTTTGGAATCCGGTAGCTTGGACATGCTTTATCCGTCACATTTTACAAAGAGAATAACGCAAAATAACAGGTTGCGGCATTGTAGTAGAACCTGTCAAAGGGTCAATGGCAATTAACCTGTGACAGCGGCCAGCAAACAGGGGGCATACAACACCGTTGAATAAGCGGTATCAAATAGAAATGGATCGGCAAGTGATTAAAAGCCGCAACGGGTACCATCGGGCACCATGCGGAGCATGGTCTCGGCATGGTCGGTTGGTCGGTCGCGGGAAAAGACGTGGATTTTGTCACTCTTTTACTGCCGCCGGATCGGTAATTTCGATGGCCAGCACATCCACTTGGAGGTCGATGGATTCTTCTGTTTTCTGTGTTAAATCAACTTGTTGTTTATCGGCGCTGGTAACCAGAATATCCAGAGAGCGTTTGGTATTGGGTTGCGAGCCATTTTTAATTATTTCCAACCATTGGCCGTTGGACATGTCGTGCACGTCGCCGCCCCTGGCCAATTGCTTAAGGGAAGACATTGTCTTCTTGGGCATTCCCGTTAATTGGAGACGGAAATATTGAATTTTTAGCCCGGCGAGTTTAACCTTTCCCAAGTCGCCCGGGGCCTTGTCCGGCCAATTGAGTTGATAAGCGGCTGTGATTTTAACATCTTTGAGGAACTTGGCATCCTGGGGAATTTCAAATTCGTCGAGCCGGGTGGGCGGCTGTTCCATGACCTTTTGCTGCTTGCGTGCGGCCTTTTTTTGGGCCTGCGCCGCCGATTCAAAGCGATTGCACCACGCGTCCACCATTTTCGACAACGTGGTTATCCATTCCATTTCGTTTTGTTCTTTTTTCTGGGCCGCCTCGGTCTTGGATGGCTGAATTCCTGCGCCCCCGCCCTCGGCCCTCGTTGGATACCGGCCTGGGCGCGAAGGCGACGGCGCAGATATACTGCCCGTAATCGGTACCGTTTTCAATGTTTTTGATCGCGGTAAAAGTTTCATCACCACTATCAAACCCGGATCGGTCAGCACTTTGTTGGTGGTATCGGACCATCCGGCGGTCTCCAGCGATTGCGGACCGTCGCTCGCCCGTTTCTTTAGCATCTTTAACATTGTCGCGTGAATCGAATCCAGCGGCAACGTCGAGGCCAGCACGATATCGGGGGCCGATTTTTCCAACGAACGAACTTCGCTCAAATGCTGGGTCATCAACCCTGCCAGCGGCTCGCCCCACAACAACTTGGCAAGATATGCGCCGCGTTCGTAGTCGGAAATTTTAGTTTTTGAGGCATCGCCGGCCGTGACGCCGGTGTTCGGCTCGACCGGTCCCACAGGCGGCGTTCTTTCCCGGCTGCCCGGCTGAATCGTTCTCGGATCGACGCCGCGCGCCTGATTTCTCCTTGGATCGACGCCGGGCATGATCGACGCCGCCCCCTCGACTCCGGTGGAGATCCCCATCATCAAGGCGATGGCTTGTGAACTGCGGCTCAGGAAGTACTGTTCCAGCCTGGTTTTCGTATCCGCGGAAAGATCTTCGCTTTGATACAGATGAAGCTGGGCGTTGAGATTGGCAGGGCTGTCCTGCAACAGAAAATCCACAACCGGATCGTTGGGTTCCAGCCCTCTTTGCACTAGTTTTTTCGCTAATTTTATGTTCAGGCTTTCGGAAGGATTCGACCTGGCCAAATCCAACGTCCGCGAACGCATATCGCCGGGTTGCCACGTTCCTTGGGGAGTTGCCGGGCGGATTTCCTCAGGCGTGATAATCAGATTCACTAAAATGTCGTCGTTTTCGGCCGAAGGGATTTGAATTAGCGTCTTCAGCACCGCTTCAACCGAGGTTTTATCGTCGTCGGTTGTAATCTTTCCGCTCAATACTTGCGTTAGCGTTTTCCGCGCGGCATCAGAGCCGTTCTTACCCAAAGCATCGATAATTGCCTCGATCAAACCAGTCATCGCGCCTGGAGCGTAAGGCGTGGCGGTCGAGTCCGACGGCTTGGGTGTTTTTAACAAATCGGCCAAATCTTGGGCTTTCGGTACGCTGCCGGGAAACTTCTCGCCCAGGTATGCCACCGCTTCGAGTAGTTTGGGGTTATTTTCCTGCCGGGCGCGAATGAACTCGGCTTTCTCCCACTTGGAGATATCCTCCGGTAACTTTGGCTGGACGGATGAGTTTTCAGCCCCGGGCGCAGTCTCTTGAACGACGCCGTGCGCTCCCCTGCGGGGTTGTGGTTGTGGTTGTTCCGGCTGAGCAGGTTCCGGTTGGATTTCTGGAGGCTGCCCTTGCGTGTTCTCTTTTCCGTTTTGGGCGTTCTGATCTGCGGAAGTATCTTTCTGATCGGGCGACGCCGGCGCTGTCTCGGCCGGCATCGGCGCAGGCGGAGGAGCCGACTGCGCTTGACTCGAGCCGGAAGAGGCCGTGGTCCCGATCGATTTTGTCCCGCTGCCGCCGCCGAACATTAGTTGCCAGCCGATTATCAGCACAAGCAACAACACCACCACGCCTGCCAAACCCGCCTTAACGGCATTTGACTGTAAATACTTTTGCCAGTCTTTCCCTTTGCCCTTTTTTTTGCCTATGGGCATAAGTTGGGGGGGGCTATCTAGTCCATTATCAGGTTTCTGCTTTTTGGGCATGGACTATTCTCCGCGTGTAAATACATAACAGACTTACTTATGGGTATGAGTCAAGATATGTTCAGTATTACACAATTTGTTATTAAAAACTACCACCCATGTAAAAGAGTTTCGCCCCGATAAAGCAAAAATTGGCTAAAAAAACCAGCTAAGCCGTAGGGG
>JBEKGL010000196.1:0-6997 GCA_050012815.1 Thermoguttaceae bacterium | reverse complement strand
AGTTCCATCCGTGTTGTCCGCGTCCTCTGCCGCCTGGATCGTCACCGTCTGCGGCACGTTCCAATCAGCCGGAGTAAAGGTTAGTGTATTTTGAAAACCCGGTGTCAAAGGATCCGTATCGACTAAACTAAGGTCCGTATCGCCGAGGGCTTGCCCTACGGTCACTGTCACGTTCCCCGCCGGCGCAACGGAAAGGGCTACGTTATAGGTGTTTGTCCCACCCTCTGGGACAAACACGGTCTGGTTGGGGGTAACCACCAGATTGATAATGTCGTTATCCATTTCAACTAAGGTTACCGTCTTGGTCACCATATTTGGTGATGATATGGTAAGGTATGCTACGCCATTGACCATATCCGCATCTTCGGCCGCGCTAACAACTACTGTTTGCGGCAGGTTCCAGTTGCCGGGACCCAGTAGGGTATCGGCGGTAAATGTAAGTGATGCGGGGTTGACTGTTAAATCCGGGTCGGAACCATTCAGGGGCTGGAGGGTTACCGTTATGTCCTGTAGAGGTGAGACGGTCAGATTTAGGCTGATTTGGAAAGAGTTCGTTTGTCCCTCCGGAACAACCACAACATCGTCGGTATTTATCGTTCCTAGCGGTGGATAGGTGATTATAAAGTCGGTCGAAGGTGGTGGTGCATTATCTATCTCACTGACAATAATTGTCAGATTGGCTGAACCAGGCACATCCAGGTACAACGTCGCAACCCCGTTGAGCATATCGTTGGGGTTCAGAGCCCCAGTTGCATCATGATCCGCGGCGGCATATACGTTAACACGCTGATCAGTGGCATAGTTGGCGGTTGTAAAGGTTAATGTATTCTGATTGCCCGGCGTTGCAGGATCTGTGTCATAAGTAAGGTCCGGATCACCGCCTGCCGCTTCGCTAATGGTCATCGTCACAGTAGTTGGCGGGGCGGCGCTAAGGTGGACCAGGAAATAGTCTGAACCTCCCTCCGGAACGGACACTTCGGTATTAGTAGAAGGATGATAAGTAACTACTATGGTATTTGGCGGAGCTGTAGTATCTGATTCGCTCACGGCAATCGGCACATTAACATAACCCGGCGCAATTACGTAAAATACCGCGGTGCCATTGATAGAGTCAGCGTCGGCGGCCGCATTGATAGTCACCGTTTGCGCAACGTTCCAGTTGGCGGTGGTAAAGGTGAGCGTTGTGGGAGCGGCCGTGAGGTCCGCATCGCCGCCCGCCTGCTTTATGATGCTCACCGTTACGTTCGCCGTCGGTTGGCTGGTAAGGGCAACCGTAAAGTTGTTTGTGGATCCTTCCGTAACCATCAAGGTATTATAGGTATTTACTAATAGTGTATTTCCTATCGCAAACTGCCCCACGCCGATCTCGTTGACGGTAACCGTCTGTTTGGCGTATTCGGTATTATTGGGGGCATATACGTAAAAGTACGCAATGCCGTTATTAATAGTCGTGTCCAGCGGCGCGCTTAACGTTACCGTTTGGGCTGTGCTCCAATTCAGCGTGTTGAAATAGAGCCTCGTGGCAGCGGCCGTAATATCCGAGGTGCTGTCGGCACGCTTCAAAATGTCTATCTCCACTTGCCCGGTGGGCGCGGCGGATAGGGCAACCGTGAGCGTGTTCGAGCCGCCCTCCACAACCGTCAAGGTAGTCGCGGAAAGCATTATGCTGGATAAATCGTTGTCGATCTCGGTCAGGGTGACCGTCGAAGTGGCGTATCCGGCGGCGCTCAAGGTAAGTGTCGCCGTTCCGTTGGTCGTGTCGCTGTCCTCGGCGTCGCTGACCGTCACAGTTTGTGCGGTGCTCCAATTGCTGGGAGTAAAGGTGAGTGTTGCGGGAGCGGCAGTCAGGTCCGCGTCGCTGCCGATATTTTTAGCAATGGTCACGGATACATTCGCCGTCGGAGCGGCGGCAAGACTGACGGAAAAGCTGTTCGTGGCGCCTTCGGGAACCGACACCGCATCGCTGGAAACAATCAGAGTTTGAGCGTCGATCTGAGTCGCGGTCACGGTCTGAGAAACTAAATCCGATAGCTTTACGACGAATGACGCGGCATCGTTGAGTGTATCCGAATCGGTGGCCGAGCTTATCGTCACCGCTTGCGGTGTATTCCAGTTGCTGGTTGTGAATGTGAGGGTGGACTTGTTGGATGTCAAAATGGAATCGCCGCCCGATATTGTCACCGTCACGGAGGATGTGGGTTGATAGGCAAGCTGAACGGTAAAGTTGCTGCTGCCGCTCTCCGCGACCGAAACGGTGGTGTCGGATATGATCAGGTTATTCGGGCTGGTCAACGCCGCCGCCGAATATCGCTTGGCGTATATGTCCGACACGCTGCTTGTCGAATCTACATAGCTCTCCCAGGTGATCACGAAATCGCCGTCGGCGTCCATGGCTATCGCCGGGTTGATTTGATTTTTCAGATCGGGACCGATGGTATATGGATCGTCGGGTTCCACGGGATTCACGCGGAACTCCGCGCTATTTTCTTTTATAGTAACAACGCTCCCGCCCGAAAGCGCGGTTCCGCTCGAATTCAAAATGTTGCCGAATGTCATCAGCGGCACGTCCGTATCCGATAACTCGCCCTTGAAAGTGATGTTAAAGTTACGCAAACCGTTCGGATCGTCCGTTGTGCACACCGACTCCGCGGTCACAGTCATTCCGGCGTAAGCAAACGCCGATACGATCGACTTGGCCGTTTGCGTGGCATCCGTGGGGGAAACGAGTATGCGGATGCCGTTAACCACTCCCACGGTGGTCGGCTGGTTGACCGAAGTAACCGTGGCGGTCGGTAAATAGCCCGAGGTCCAGGCCGGGGCCACCATCTGGATCAAATTCATCGACGCGCCCTGCGAGGCGTCGCCGAAGGCGACCTGATATTCCAAAGACGAGGTGGCCGTGACCGTCACGTCGGCCAACGCCCCGCCGAGCGAGCGCAAGGCCGCCTGCATCGAGGCCGCCGAAGTTACATAATTTGTTTCGGAGAAAGAGATCGGCGCGGTCTGTTCAGTCACCGGATCGATCGTCCCGTCCCCGTTCAAGTCGCAAGCCAAACTGAACATGCCCTGGATCGACGTTGCCGCGATATTGGCCGGGGGCGTGGTGGCGGAGAAAGTGATTTTCTCCACCGCGTTGCCGCCGTATATCAGGGAAAATTTCGCCGTATCGGAGGGCAGCGTGATGCGCTGCACCTCGTTGGTGTAATAGCGGGCGTAAATGTTGGCGTCGGTAACGGTTCCAACATCCTTGTCATAAATCGAATCATATCTGGTCCAGACCACCACGAAATCGCCGGCGTCGTCGGTAGCCACCGCTTGCGAGCCGGTTTTCCCTGTTGTCGACATCGAATAATCCGACTGGACCCCGGTCGATTGCGTATCCGCAGTCGAACTGACCGTCTTATCGGTCGTGGTGGTCGCGGAGATTGTAAGCAGCATGCGTTCTTCCAATGGATCGAACGTCAGCCGCCGTTTGTGACCGCCCGCCGAACGGCTGCGTTTTCGCCCGTTGAAAAAGTTCAGGATGCTCTCCCAAGAGTTGCCAATGCGATGAAATTTCGGCTTCTGCAAAAAAGACATGGTAATATATCCTCGCGTGATATTTCAGCGCCTATAAGTCTTTGGTCGTTATAGGCGCCGTTAGTTCGGCCATGCCTACGGCCGAATTATTGTTAAAATTTCGCTGACACTGATCGTCTTGAACTGCCTTTGCGTCCTGGTGTGTTTCGCTGCTCGGCCTGAGCCAGAAGCTCGATTCTGGATTGCTTATCGCCTGGCGCGCGGCCGGTTTTTTCAAATTCAAAATCATCGCCCTCTTAATGCCGGGCAAAAATTGCACGTCGTAAAGCTCCTCGCAACCCCGGGTGAATTCGAAGAATCCCGCATCCCGCCCGTCGCGTATATCGACCACAGCCAGTCCGCATCGCAACTGCTCCCAGCGCGATTGCAGCGGCAGGCCGCCGAATATGTGTTTTTCCCTGATCTTCGACAATCCCACCACGGCGTACGGTCCGATAAAACTCAAACCCCTTAAATATCCGGGCAGGCTGCAAACCACGTCCTGCCGGCCGCTTGCCGGATCGATCATCAACAACTCGCCGGCGCCCGAGTTCAACACCCATAATCGGCCGTCGTACAAGCGGGGTGAATGTGGCATCGACAGACCCTCGGTTACAATTTCGCCGCTCGCCACGTCGATAATAACGCCCCCGCCGGCCTTGTTCTCACGCCAGCCGCCGGCCGTGTCCGTCCTTCCCAATGCCGTCACGTACTTCGGCTGGTTCTCCAGAAGAGCCAAACCATTCAGATGGCAACGATCCTCAGGCACCAGATCGGTCACGAAACTAGGCTTCCAAAAGGGAACAAAATTAAAATCGAAACTCAGCCGCGCAAGACAGGAAAATCGCGTGGCCGTTATTATTATCCCTTCCTCTGAAATCGCCACGTCATGGGTGTGCAAATCGCCAGTATGATATGTCGCGCGGGGTAAATACAAGGCGTCGTAATGGCCGGGTTGAGTTTCTGAAAAATCGTGGGCCAACAGCGGTGAATTGGAAAAAATACACAAATCCTCCCGCGTAGCCAAAACCATGCGGTTCCCTGCCACCGCCAGCCCCAGCGGTTTCTCGAAATCGCGCATCAACAGCGTCACCTGGCGACCGTCCCAGCCGATCATCGCCACCTTTCCCGCCTGATAGGTCGAGACCGCCAGCGATCCTCCGGCCCAGGCGAGCCACTCTTCAAATGCCGCTGATGACAGACATTGAATTTCCACGGGTTCGTTCATCTAACTCTCTGTTCCTGCATTTACCGCCACAAAAATCACGGTAACTACATATTGCCCATCCTACACGGTAAAGCCTGAGGCTCCTAATGTTAATGAAAGACAATTTTTACAAATCTGTCAAATTAAATAAAGGATTCCGCCTTACATGGTGCTAAATACATGCCAAAAGTTAAATACACACCAACTTATCAGAAATACTCCAAGATTACCTATACTCTATAGACGCCTCATCTTATCATGATTGGACTTCTTATGGATGTCAAGTGTGTGAAATTGTTGTTCATACAACTTTAATAGGCATTCTAATAACCCGTCAGATGGGGTTGATTAAAAATTCCTACTATCATTAATAATCTTGGAATTACAGTATTTTGAAAAAGGGGGAAACTCTTGTATAACAACAAAGAGTATTGTTATTGAACACTTTTGTTGAAAATATGATACAACATGAGTATGAAACGTTTTGGGCCAACACTGTTGTTGATAGTATTGTATTTGCTCTCCTACTGCGCTTCGTCTGGGCAAGCCGGCGAAGAACCGAAAGTCAATAAAGATAAAGAAAATTCCTCCCGTTTCATTCGTCTAAACCGGGACGAAAAAAAACAGCCTATCGCCTTAGAGTCTGCCATTGTCAGATACGTTCCCAAGGATCGCTCCAAAAAAGCGCCGATCGTGGACCTGATTACGGCCGTTCATATCGGTGAAAAAAGTTATTACCAGCGGCTGAACCGGGAATTCGAAGGTTATGACGCCGTCCTCTACGAACTCATCGCTCCCGAAGGCACGCGCATACCCAAAGGCGGCGGCGCAGGATCGGGTAGCTTCATCTCCATGATCCAGAAGGCCATGAAAGACGTGCTGGAACTGGATTTCCAACTCCAGACGATCGATTATACCCGCCCCAATATGCTCCACGCCGATATGTCGCCCGACCAATTCGCCGAGTCCATGAACAAACGCGGCGAAAGTATGTTTTCCATGTTCATCCGCATGATGCTCTCGGCCATGAACCAACAGGATCACGAAGAAACCGCCGCCTCCGACTGGAAGTTGCTCATGTCGCTTTTTGACAAGAATCGGGCAATGGCCTTAAAACGCGTCATGGCCGAACAGTTCCAATCGATGGACGGCATGCTCTCCGCCGTGGAAGGAGCCGATGGGTCCACCCTGATCAGCGAACGCAACAAAGTTGCCCTGGAAGTGTTGCGAAAAGAAATCGCCGAAGGGAAGAAAAAAATGGCCATCTTTTACGGCGGCGGTCACATGCCCGATTTCGATAAACGGCTCCGCGACCAGTTCGGCCTGGTTCCCATAAGCACCCGCTGGCTTACGGCCTGGAATCTCAAGACCGAATCCAAACCGGCCGCGGCCGAAAATAAACATTAGTAAATAAACCGCTTGCGTTTTCGCAATTTAATGTGCAAACCGCTTGCGGTTTCGCAATTTTACAAATAAATCGCTTGCGGTTTCGCGATTAAAATATCCCGGAGCGGACACGGATGGCAATACTCTCCATGAACGAAACGACCACCTTTCGCTGGTCGTTCGAGGAAGACGTGGCCCATTATAGCGCGGCCGGCATCCCGGCCTTGGGCGTATGGCGGCAGAAACTCTCCGATTGCGGCCAGGACAAGGCCTTAAAATTGCTCGAACGTCACGGACTGAAAGTTTCGCATTTGTTTTGGGCGGGCGGATTCACCGGCAGCGAAGGCCGCAATTATCGCGAAAGCATCGAAGATGCCCGGGAGGCCTTGCTCGCCGCCGCCGCCCTGGGAACCGATACCTTGACAATATTTAGCGGCGCCCGGGCCGGTCATACTTCCAATCACGCTCGACGCCTGCTGAAAGACGCTTTGAAAATACTCGCGCCCCAAGCCGCCGAACTAGGCGTTGCTCTGGCCATCGAAGCCATGCACCCGGGCTGTTCAGCCAATTGGACCTTTTTAAATACCGTCGATGACGTCCTGGATGTAATCCATGCGGTTGCCGGCACCCAAGTGAAAATCGTATTGGATACCTATCATCTCGGCCTCAGTCCCGGGCTTGCCGATCGAATTGCCGAAATCGCACGGTATATATCCATTGTCCAGTTGGGCGACGCCCGGCGACCGCCCGCCGGCGAGCAAAACCGCTGCCGGCTGGGCCAGGGCATCGTTCCGCTTGGCGAAATCATCTCCGCTCTTAAGGCCGCCGGTTACAACGGATATTATG
>JBEKGL010000195.1:0-11650 GCA_050012815.1 Thermoguttaceae bacterium | reverse complement strand
GCGGGCGGCGGAAAAAAGGAAGTCCAAAAACTCCGCGATAAGCAGGCAAAGATAAAAGACGTGCTCGAGCGTTTCGACGGGCTGGACCGTCAACTGGAGAAAATGGCCAGGCTGCAGCCGGACAAATCCAAGGACTCTGTTTCCGCAAGACCTCAGATAGATACCAAGCCTCGAAATGCACCCCAGGTTTCCGAAGAAGCGCCGGCTTATGGGGCGGAAGACGCGGTTGAACAAAAGAAAGATATCGCCTCTCACATAATCGACATGGGCTCGTTCGGCCAACTGCAAACGGCCGCCCAGCTAACGGGCCTTGTGCCCAATGCCGATGTGATCGGATTCGTCAGAGACCATGAATTTCGCACGGGGAAGTATCAGCAGGCTTTTGAACGCATCGATGCCATTTTCATGCAAATAAGGTCGGAGGCCGAACAACGCCTGCGAAAACTCCGTCAGGAGGAGCTTCATTACAAAAGCGGGGTTCTCAAAATGTCGCCCAAGCAGTGGATGCTAAAACAGCAGACCGACGCCGCCCAGACACAGAAAATCGACCGGACCCTCCGCTATTTCACGAGGATTTTGGACGGGCTGCGTGTAATGATAACCTCCGCCGCCGATGGTTGAGATCAGGAGGGCGGACATTCTTGTCTGCCGCCGATGGTTGAGATCAGGAGGGCGGACATTCCTGTCCGCCGCCAAAAAGACAGGCAGGAATGCCTGTCCTCCTGTTGAAAATGGTGAGGTTATTTTGATACACCGTATAAACATTCCTAGTTGCAAAGGGGATTGCCGTGGTTTTGGCCGATTTCAGCGTGTTCCCATTGGGCAAGGGCGAAAGCGTAGGCGATTACGTCGCGCGATGCCTGAAGATCATCGAGCAAAGCGGCCTGGAATATCAATGCCACACCATGGGCACGACCATCGAAGGTGAGTTGGACGAGGTTCTTGTCGTGGTAAAGCAATGCGTGAAAGAACTAAGCTCCGACTGCAACCGAGTGGAGTGCATCATGAAACTCGACTATCGCAAGGGCCATGCCGGGGAATTGAAATCAAGACTGGCCAGGGTCGAAAAACGATTGGGCCATGCGGTCAATAAGTAAATTGTGCAACATCGTCAGCCGGCCGGTGTATTGTGGGCGTAAACGGCATACTGTATAATATATTTACTCCATTTCCCCAAACCTGGCGCCGTTATTTTCCAGGAGATTTACCTTGAAAACAAAGACAATTGTCGAAACGATTCGGCTTTCTTTTTTACCTGTTGTTATTCTCTCGGCCATTGCCGTCGCCCTAGGCGAGGACGTCAAGCCCACGGTGCTTATCGGCCCGGACACCGAGCCGATGCAGACCGGCAAGTTTGAGCCCACTTGGGAGTCGTTAAGCCAATATCAGACACCCGAGTGGTTTCGCGACGCCAAGTTCGGCATCTGGGCGCACTGGGGGGCTCAGTGCGAGCCGGAGCAAGGCGATTGGTACGCCCGGCACATGTATTTTGAAAACGAGTGGCAAGGCAAATACCACCGCGAACACTATGGGCATCCGTCGAAATTCGGATTCAAAGATGTAATTAACCAATGGAAGGCCGATAATTGGGATCCGGAAAATCTGATGGCCCTTTACAAACGGGCCGGGGCTCAATACTTCGTGGCATTGGCCAATCATCACGATAATTTCGACAACTACGACAGCAAGTATCAGCCGTGGAACTCGGTCAATATGGGTCCCAAAAAAGACCTTATCGGCGGCTGGGCCAAGGCCGCGCGGGCCAACGGCCTCAGGTTCGGCGTCAGCGTTCATGCGGCCCATGCCTGGACCTGGTATGAAATCGCACAGTTAGCCGACACAAAAGGCCCCTTGGCCGGCGTGCCTTACGACGACAAACTCACCAAGGCCGACGGCAAAGGCCAATGGTGGGAAGGTTTTGATCCCCAAGATTTATATGCACAAAATCACACGCCCGGCAAGAATTCCGGCAATGCTGGGAGTATTCACGGCATGTGGGGCTGGGATCCAAATAAAGGCTGTATCACTCCAGATCAGGCCTACTGCGAAAAATTCTTCAATCGAACGGTTGATCTAATAAACAAGTATCATCCCGATTTGATCTACTTTGACGATACCGTTTTGCCGCTGTGGCCTTTCAGCGATACCGGATTAAAACTCATTGCACATTATTATAACAGCAACATGCAATGGCACGGCGGAAAACTCGAGGGTGTGTGGAATGGAAAAATCCTTGACGAGCAGAAGCGCAAGTGCATGGTCTGGGACATCGAACGCGGGCAGAGCAATCGCATCGAGCCGTTTGTTTGGCAGACTGACACCTGTTTGGGCGACTGGCATTATAACATCGGCGTTTACAATCAACACCGCTACAAGAGCGCGAAGACCGTCATCCAGACTCTGGCAGACGTCGTCAGCAAAAACGGCAACCTGTTGTTGAGCGTCCCGGTGCGGGCCGACGGAACCATCGATTCCGACGAATTGAAGATCGTGGAAGGCATTGCCGCCTGGATGGACATCAACCGCGAAAGCATCTTCGGCACCCGGCCTTGGAAAATATTCGGCGAGGGACCGGCCATCGAATCCGCCGCGCCAATAAGCAATCAGGGCTTTAATGAGGGCAAAGGCAAACCTTTCACCGCCGAGGATATACGGTTTACCCAAAAAGGCGATACGCTTTACGCCATCTGCCTTGGTTGGCCGACACAGCCGCTAAAGATCAAGTCGCTGGGCAAGCAAGCCAATCTTCTCGACAAGCAGATTGCGGACATTCAACTGCTCGGCAGCGACGAGAAGATCGAGTGGACCGAGGGCGATGACGCGCTGACGATCGATCCGGCGAAGAATAAGCCCTCAGACGCAGCCGTGGTCTTTAAAATCCAATTGAAATAAATGGTAAATCGAACGCTCTAAGCAGTAAAGGCTTCCACATGCCGCAACTTACCATGGAAACCGCTCATAGCCTGGGCCGGGAGGAAGCCGCGCGGCGATTAAAAGAAAAATTCCTTGCCGTGCGCGACCGGTATGGTTCGCACGTGGACAATCTGCGGGAAAATTGGACCAATCACACCTTTACGTTCGGTTTTAAAGCCATGGGCATGGGTATTTCCGGCACCGTGCAAGTGGAAGATGCTAGCGTAAAACTCAAGACCGAATTGCCCTTGGCGGCAATGCTTTTCAAAGGCTCCATCGAGCGGCAAATCCGCCAGGAATTAAGCGGCTTGCTGGCATGAATTGTGCGCAGGCAGGCCATTCTCGTCGGTATTAGATTATCAGGGTTAATGATTTAAAATTCTTATAATCAAGCATTTCATCACTTCTCCAGGAAGTATCATCTTTTTGGGGCTTTTCAAGCGAGTGCAGCCAATTCGATAAGGCAGATGGGCGGCGGCAAGGGCGGATCGGATTTCGATCCCAAGGGAAAGAGCGACATGGAAGTGATGCGTTTTTGCCAGTCGTTCATGAACGAACTGTATCGGCACATCGGTCCCGACACCGACGTACCTGCCGGCGATATCGGCGTTGGCGGGCGCGAGATCGGCTATCTTTTTGGACAATACAAGAAAATCACAAACCGATTCTGCGGCGTGCTGACGGGCAAGGGATTGGAATACGGCGGTTCGCTCTTGCGTCCGGAGGCCACCGGTTACGGATGCGTTTACTTTGCCGAGGAAATGCCCACCACGCCCAATGGCGTGGATGTCTTTCTGGAGGCGAAGATTCTCTATGGTCCGGGCAAGGCGGCAAACGCCGGAGGGGTGGCTACCTCGGGCTTGGAAATGACGCAAAACGCCGGCGTAACACGTTGGGTCCGTGATGAGGTCGATCTAAGACTCCGGCAAATCATGCAGTCGATCCACTCCAACTGCGTGCAATACGGCAAGAACGGCGCAACGGTAAACTATGTGCACGGCGCGAACGTGGCCGGTTTCGTGAAGGTCGCCGAGGCCATGCTAGCGCAGGGCATTGTTTGACGTTTCTTCGGTTAAACGCGAGTGTCGCTCTTATGCGGCGGAATATCGGTTGGTGTGTTTATACCGCCGACAAAACATCGGAGGCTGCTGAAACCTACGTTTAATCACGTCAAACTGTTGAAAACACACCGGCGCGGCTGGAACATCCGGCCGCGCTTTCCTTGTATCCGTAATGCACGGCAATTCGCGCCGTTTTAGTTTCCGCGAATCCGAATCGGCAGTGAATACTTCATTATTCCAGCCAATGGCCCGGTGTCCAATTCAACCAGAAGATTGACCGACTGGGCATCAATATTTTGCGGCACTCGACACGAGGCCTTGCACAGTCCGCCTCAGCTAAAGCCCGACTTGTGCGAATCCAAGACCTTTCCATCCAGCGAAACCAAGCTGATCACCGCGCCGTCATGCCGTCTCTGTAAGTCGGGCTTATCCTTGTTGCGGATGCAAGATCGCAAGGCCATGCGTTCGCCGGTTTCCAGCCTGGGTTCGACTGAAATTTCTTCTCCCGGGCAACTCTGCCCATTGCGACTGCTTATCGTCGCCGTCAGCACAAGATCGGCCAAGGGATGAATAGCTGTCGGTTTATCGGCCGCTACTGCATGCCACCGTGGATTATTCTCTCCCGAGATGCCGCTTAAATTTCGCCCACGGGCATATCGGTTTTTAACTGGGTCAGATCGAGTTTGGCGATCGATCCTTCCCGGCCGGCCAGCCAAACGTTGATTGCCAACAAAAGGCTGGGGTCTTTGAATTCCGGCAAGGCGAGTTCCAGAGTGCCCGTGCCTTCGAGTTTTTTCAGCGAAAGATGTTTGCCAGCCAGGTCACATCGCACGGCATAACGCTCATTGCCCAAGGTAACGATGGGCACAAACGGCAGGCGTTCGCTTATGGGATTCCATTTTCCATCGTGATTCGCATCGATCCAGATGAGATCAGCGGGATCGGCCATCACTCCATCGCCATTGTTGTCCACCAGCCGGACTGCCGTGTCTTGACCTTCCAATTTCAGAATGCCTTCCATGTATCCTACCGTGGCATAACTGATCGATTGGCCGGACCGCCCCAATCGAAAAACGACCGTGCGGGGAAAGCGTTCGACATTCGATGCATCGGCGATTTGCACATCTAAAGGCATGCGGAACAACGGTCCCGGTCCCGCTAGGCGATCTTTTTCTTCGATCACGCGATTGCGATCGGCGTCGATATAAACATCAGTCTGCCCGGGCGAAATTATATCTAATACAACTGCCACGGACGTGGAAGCCGGCGACCCAAAGCGGAACTCGGCGTATCGACGCTCCTTGCCTCGATATTTCACGTTTTCCTTAAGATCAGCCGGTTTGTTTTCCGAAAGCGCTAACGCCCTGAACACCGCATGTTCCATTTCCGCGCCGGGCGGCGGGACCACGTAGCGCATGGTGGTTTTGCCCCATTTGCCGCGAACCTGCTCGTAAATCATCAAGCCGGCCGCCGTCAGACCGGTTATCAAGATGATGACGACTAATTTGATTCGGGTTCGTTTGTTCATCGAGTTACCAAAAATGAGATGTCTATTGGTAAGGCAATATCATGCCGTCCCAGCGGCGTAGGGGATCGAGCAATAATTCGTCCACTTCAAGGGTAACTTCATAAGGAGACAAAGACTTTTCGTTCAGGCATGAAAACATTTTTTTGGAATCGAAAGAAAACGTTGGATCCATTATTCTCCAAAAAGAATAAATTGGAGGAACGGCGATCACGTTCCCCGGCGGCATGAGCGCCGATGCGAGCGTTCTATCATATCGGGCAATGAACAGTGCCAAATTGACATCGTCCAATTCCGGTTCCAAGCGGATTAAAAAGTCGTCCACGGGCCGGTAAAGACGAAAACACAAGGTCCGCCACATACATTCGCCGACCAGGGCGGGATCGATTTCCTCGACAATCGGCAGCAACGAACCGGCGATTGAGGGTAAGGAATAACCCAAACCACCGTGATAATAACGCCGTGGATCTGTCGCCGCTTCGGCCAATATCTCATAAGATTTTAGAATCAATTTCCTTGCCCTGTCTTTGTCTTTTACGGCCAATGTCTTTGCGATCAGACCCAAATAATACGCCCGCAGGTTGGGAATTTGCATTTTTAAGGCGATTCGCTCCGCCCGATACAGATCGACCGGACTCATCCGGTAGCAAATCGGGGCAAAATTAGTTTCGTAATCCCAGAGCACGTTGAATTTTTCATCCTCCGGCCAATCTTGTTTATTATTCTCTCGATATTCTTTTTCGGATTTGGCCAGTTGGGCGTCGAGGGCTTCGACAGCGATCCGCTCGGCTTGGCTGGGATTTTCCGCGGCCAACCTTTTGGCGATTTTAAAAATGGTTTCCATGCGAGAGGAATCGTTTTGAATGTTTTGGGCAAGGCGCACCCCGGCCGTAAGATCAAAAAGGGCAATGGCCTTAGCCGCTGAAACGCAGGCATAATCGTTCTCTTTTGCCGATAGTTTCAAGGCTACTGGTTTAAGCTCAGCTACGATTATTTTTGCCTCGGCCGCCTTGCCTGCATCGTACAAGGCCAAGGCAATCGAACTGAAATTATCAATCCGATCGTTAGGCTCCGCAATGGCCCGCGCGGAGATGATCGCCCGGTCCAATAGTTCAATTTTTTGTTCGCGGCTTATGCCTTCCGACTCCCGAACGGCACGTAGCAATATCTCGGTTTTATAATCTTTGTCTAATTCGAGCGATTCCAATTCAGCCAATGCCTCTTCCGAATCGGTGGAATAGAGTTTGGGAAAAATCTGATAGAAATAATTATGGAAATAGTTTTTGTTCAAAAGGGTTTTCGCTTCGGCATAAGACCGCCAAGGATCGATTTTGGCATAAGATAATAAGACCTGCTTTTTTTCATCGTCATTTTTTGAGTTCTTTGTCTTTTCCCAGAGCTGCGAAATAGCCTGCCGGGCGATTTTTAGTTCCTCGTCGTGGGCAATCAGCGGCGGCAAGGTGGTCATGGCCGGGGGGGTTTGATCTTTACTCAATAGTTTGAATTCTTGCTTATCGCTCGATGTATCAACCAATTGCCCGTGGAAATGGAAATCCGGGTGCGTGACAAATACCGGCGATTTTCCTTCGGGCAATTCACCCAATTTGAAATGGCCCTGCGAATTGGTTTTTGTTTCCACTTTCGGCTTGTTATTTCCCGTATGAAACACAACAGCGCCGGCCACAGGCGCGCCTTGTTGATCGACCACGCGGCCTTCGATCGTCGTCAAACGGCGCAATATCATCGTGGCTTCCAGGCTGTCGCTTTTTGCCGAATCGATCGGCCCGCCGCGGCAAACCAAGTGGTTTTCGGCCGCGGCAGTCAGAAAAATGCTGTTTCTCCACATGTGAAAACCTGCCGGAACGACCGGCAACGATATGGAAAACGCCGCTTTGCCGTCGGAATCAGTGCGGATTTCGTTTTTATCGCCGATTTGAATCGGGTCGGCGCGATCGGGAATACTCAACTGTCTTAAGTCGTGCCGTTTCCAGACTTGAACCGCCGCGCCGGCAATGGGATTTCCGGCCGTATCCACCAGGCGGATTCGCAGGTTGATTCGCTTTGGCTCTGGCGAATTAAGATCAACGGCCCTTGATAATGCCGGATAAAGAAGAAACGCACAAAACAACGCAAACAAAAGGCGTTTTGGCGACGGCATGTTTATCTCGTGTGCAATATATGCCCTTTATTGAATTTCTGGAAAATGATGCCGCATAAAATACATCAGCGCGCTTGCCTTCAGCTCGAGGCTATTGCGGGTAAGATAATGAATGTCGTAAATCCCACTTCAATAAACTGGGCAGTAAACTGCCCGGCCCTTTTTGCCAGGTGATATTTATTACCTTACATTCAATCAATATCAATCTAACGGCTATTGACGAACAAATCAACATTTATTATCGAGATTATCTTTTAGCCAATTTTTTCAGCGCCTCGATACCGCGTTGGATCACTTTGTCGGGGGCGGCGTAGGAAATTCTAAAATGGGTGTTGCGGCGGGAGAAGACGCTGCCGGGGATTATCAGCAGTTGATGTTCTTCGATCGCCCTGCCGACGAACTCCATGCCCGTGCCCCAGGGAAGTTTGGGAAAGGCGTAAAACGCCCCGCCGGGGGCGACCAGTTCGTAATCGTCGGCCAAGCCGGCTACGATCATGTCGCGCTTGCGGCGATAGGATTCGATCTCGCGGCTCATGTCTGCGTCCAGCGCGGCGGCGCCGGCCCATTGAAACGGATGCGGGGCGCATACGAAACTGAACTGCTGCAACTTGATCATCTCGTGGATGACGGCCGATGGACCGTGGGCGAATCCCAATCGCCAGCCGGGCATGCCGTATGTCTTGCTGAACCCGTCGATGACCAGAGTCTCGGGATTAAATCTGGCCGGGGAGACAAAGGGCCTGTCGTAGCAAAACGCGCGATAGATTTCGTCGCTTAAAAGCACGATGTTTCGTTGGGCCGCCAGTTCGGCCAGTCCGCGCACGACTTCCTCATCCGCCACCGCGCCGGTCGGATTGGCCGGGCTGTTGAATAGTATCATTTTTGTCCGCGGCGTGATCGTCTCGGCCACGCGGTTAAGATCGATCTTGAAATCCGGATAGGTGTCGATCGGCACGACCGTTCCGCCGACGACTTTTACCAGGGCGTCGTACATCACAAAATACGGATCGAAAATAATCACCTCGTCGCCGGGATTGACAAGCACCATAAGCGCCAGCATCAGCCCGCCGCTGGTGCCCGAGGTAACGAACAGATCGCGGTCGTCGTGTGGATATTCCTGTTTTACGCGGGCGTGCAATTTTTCCCGAAGTTGCGGAATGCCCTGCGTTAGGGCATAGCCGTTTTTGCCTCTTTGGATAGCCTCGATTGCAGCCCGGCGGACTTCCTCGGGCGGCTCGAAATCGGGCTGACCGATGGAAAGATTGATCGGGTTTTTGAGCTTAGCCCCAAGGTCGAAAACCTTGCGGATTCCGGAGGCGTCGAATAATCGTGTGCGGTCGGCGAGCCAATGGGCGGACATATTGATAATAAGAAGTACTTGATGATAGGTGAAATAATAAAAAGGATATTTTTTATCTATTTTATATCAGAGTGTTGTATCTACTCGTCAATGTTATTTACTGTAATAGACTCTGTAGAATGGATTCTTTTACTAAAATAGGAAGGCCAACAATGTAATAAATAAACTGCAAAATAGATAGCTATACCAGCCGCAATTAATAGATAAAGCAATATTAATTCTTTGCCGCCAATTGCTGTTTCCTCCATAAGAAATACACCTAAGCCCATTATGACTCCAACTAGCAAGATTGTGATAAAGCGCACTATTTCCATTATTACTCGTACTAATGAAACAAAGATGTGATTGTGCATCGTTTGAATCCGTCGAGTTCTATGTTGAAATTGTATGGTATATAAAACACATCTTTCACAAATAATTCGTCTTAATAAAGTAGATATGATTCATTCCATTCTGCAGGAATCTCTCTTTGTGCCAATGATGCGCGAACCTCATCTATGAGTTCTTTGCCGTAGGCTATTTCGGCCCACTGCTGTTTCACCTCAAGAGGTGAATATTCCGGATATTCGTGTGCAATTTTTTCTCTTTGTCGATTTATTACAAATTTTGTCAAGGACCATGATATCCAGAAACGCTCCGCTACGGACATGTCGCGGATTAAAAGAATATACAAATATTCCTGCCGTCGAGAAAATGAAAAGTCCATGGTATTGCCCTTGCTTTGTTTTTGAGTACCTAAAAATCCATTATCTCAAAAATGGAATTTTTTGCAAGGACACAAGGGAAATAGTGAACGAAGTCCGTTCCCACAGGGACCGTGGAAACGAGATGAAAAAGCGCGACCACCGGTCGCGGCTTTATGGGATAATGAACCCGCTATCGCACTTTGCAGCAGAAGCGGATGATGCCGCCCTTGCCAACTTCCAACGGATTGGCAAGTTCACAACGCACCACCAGCGAATCGCCTTCGTTGGGCTGGGTAGAGAATTTTGCCTCGCGGCTGCACTGGGCGCTGCCTTCGACGTACTGCAAGCGAGTGCTGAGGCTGTCGATGATCGTCACGTTGCCGATGGTCTGATTGCCGACGTTGTCGAAGCGTATGGTAAACCATACTTCTTCGCCCGGCAGGGCATCGGGCGTGGAGGCCAACTTGATAATCCGCAGTTTGGGATTGCCCGGCGGCAAGTCGACGGAAAATATCGATTCGGCCTGCTCGTCTTGCACGGCGGCCATCGCGCCTCTGAGATCGAGAATTACCTGCACCGCCTGCACGTGCGACCAGACAACGGCCGCCTGATGGCCGCGGGCCAAAAGCGGTTTTTCGGCGTTTATGTAAACGCCTTGACGGATGACCACGAGATTTTCATAAGGTTTATAGGCATTTTGGAATCCGCGCGGGCCGATCACACTTGATAACGCTCCATTGCCCTGTTTCATTATGAACGCCTGCGCGGGCCGGGCGCCTATTTCGTTGCCGGCTTGAATTTGTTGTTTTGCGGCGCCGATCTTTTGGATTACTTTGGGAGTGGCCAAGGAGGTGTTTAAATATACATCCGAAAGACGATCCCTTTGTTCATTCGCCACAAGGCCCACTACCTGCCGTACGGCGGTGAAGCGAGGGCTGTAAATGTAGACTTCGTTGCTGGGAGTGACGAGCGTTCGGCCGTCCAGGGTGTCGTAAACCGCCACGGTGTCTTCCATTTGCAGACCGGCAACTCCGGATTGGCCCGGCGCGCCGACCGGCACGCCGCAGTCACCGCCGTCGCGCAGGTACTCATCTTCAGGCCAGGGTTGACGGATGCCCGGGGGCGTCCACGGCGGATAAGCCGCCTGCGCCAAAGGCGCGCCTTGTTGCATCGCCGGCTGCTCGATGGGACATTCGCTTATGGCGGTTACGGGCAGTGCGCCGCCTGGAGCCGGCGGCGGAGGCAAAATCTTGACTTCCGGATTATTCCGGTTTGCCGACAAAGGACGCGGCTTTTCGTTTCCGGCCGTCTGTTGCGGTTGGGATGGATAACGCACAAACGGCGGACAACCGAATATGAAACTCGGATCAGGACTTTGCGGCGTTTCCGGCAAGCGTCCGCCCATGCGTAAAATGGCCACCGGTCGGCCCAGGGCGTCGGCAACGGCCAAAGGGTCCTGGCCGGGTTTGACTTCGAACCAATTTTGTGCTTGCGGATTTTCGCCGGCAGGCAAGGCATTGCGCGGATCTTCCAGGTAAATCACCCTGGTGACGAACTTCCCGTTTAAAGCCAGTCTTAGGTCTTCCTGACTGAGTTCGATGGGGATGGGGAAGCGAAGTTCCATGCCTATCGGCGCGTAAGTACGGTCGATGATTTCAACGGTGGGGAAGACCTCCAAACCCGCGGCCAGGCGGATGCCCGTTACGCGTAACCGGTACACCGCCCCGATGAGCATACCCGCTTTGCGCGATCCCGGTTGAGGCTCGTCGAACCGGCCGTCAGCAGCCAGCGAAATCAAGGCCCCGGACGGGGCCTTGATTTCCACTGGTTGGAAAAATCCGGGCAATGGACCTCCACGCGTGAGTTGCCTACTCCCAATCGCTCCCGGCGGCATAGCGCCTTGATGCCAGTAATGAACCCCGCCTTGCTGCGCCGACAACATCGTGG
>JBEKGL010000194.1:0-7041 GCA_050012815.1 Thermoguttaceae bacterium | reverse complement strand
AACACCGCACAAATAACAATAGCATCGGACGCCGGTTTGTAAAGGGGCACGGCTCGATTGTCATCTATCGGCGCCATCGACATTCTGAACCGGCTCTACAGGGGCGCTCCGACGCGGAGGCGCAGTCTGGGACTTCGACATTCACGTACCTACCCCAAACATGGGAAACACCCAGCGGATCAGCACGAACCACGCCGCAAGAACGCCGATAATAAACGCCGTTTTTTTCCGGGACATGGCTAACCTATCTACATTGATAACAATGTGCTCAATTTTATCAGTGTTTCGGTTATTATCTTGGCAGGCAAATTACATATTAATTCCGCATTCCTCTCGCGCCAATCCAGACTCTTCGCTTGATCGGCCAATATTGCACCGGAAATTGGCGATTCGATAGGGAGTAAAACCTCAAAAGGATAACCCTTTATTTGGTTTGTTATGGGGCATAGAATAGCCAGTCCTACTTTAGCATTGTAAACCTCGGGCGAAAGGACCACTGCCGGACGACGGCCAGACTGTTCATGTCCAGCTTGAGGGTTCAATGTTATCCAAACCGCATCCCCTCGCTTAGGAATATAATTTTGGGATTTTACCATGCTTCGTTCCCCATCGCCACTCCGGTATCAATCTCACAATGCAAGTTGTCTTTGGTTACTTGTGCCAAGAGTTTTTTTAAATTAAATTTCTTCTTATTCATTGGTGTTACAACCAGTTTCCCACTTACAAGCGACATTTCAACCGGCGAGTCATTCTTTATCCCCACCTCTGAAGCAAATGATTTTGGAATTCGCAAGGCAAGACTATTGCCCCATTTTTGGACTTTGGTTTTCATGAGTCTATCCTCCAATAAATGTATCTACATAGAAGATACGCTAATCGAGGGCCATAGTCAAGGTTATAGTGTGATGTAAACAGGCCGTTAAATGTCGAATATCGGCGACACGTCTATAACACGCCGATCTTATCCAGGTGGTGTTTCAAATGGACAAGATACTGATCCATGATGTTGCCCAGGGTCACGGGCTCCTTGTCGCCGATAGTGCACTTTATCCCCAGCTTCTCGGCCGGGATGCGCCTGATCACGTGCGCTAGGTGCAGGTTGTACAAGCGCCACAACTCTTTCAAGTCGGGCCATGACGTGCTGTTGTAATCCTGCAGGCTCACCCATTTTTCCTGGTCGTACGCGGGCAAAACAAGCTCCGGCGCCTGCTGCGCGCGGACAAAACGTTGATGATTATTCGCGGCCGAGTCGATCAGGTGCCCTATAACCTCTTTTTTGGACCACCTGGCCTCGGACGGCTTGAAGCCCGCCTCAGCCGCGCTTATGGACCTGAGCCTTTCGGCCGTGGATTGAACGACTTGCGTAAGTTCATCGGCAATTTGTGTCATGGAATTGCTCCGATTTAGTGAGATTATTTACATTGGCCCCCGGTGTATTCACGGGGTGCTATAGTGTTATTTTGATTGAGGCGCCGACGAAGAGTCGTCATTCGGTTTATCTTCCAGGCCCAATTGCACCATGCGGCGATACAGCCGGGGCCGGGTCAGTCCCAGCAGCCGGGCGGCTTTGGCTTTGTTTCCTTTCGATCGGGCCAGGGCGCGGCGGATCAATTCCCGCTCCACTCGGCCCAGATATTCATCAAGTACGATCTTCTCTTCCGGCCTCCTCGGATAGGCCGCCGCTTGTGCGGCCAGACGCAGTCGCTCGGGCAGATCGTCCACGCCGATCTCAGGCCCGGCGGCATGACGGTGGGCCTCGGCCGTTGTTTCCATCAGTTCATCAAGATTGCCCGGCCAGGAATAGGAGTAAAGTTGATCCAGCGCTTCTTGCGTGAAACCGCCGACCTGTTTATCGCCCCGGGCATTACATTCTTCTAAAAACGCCTGTGCCAAAAGCGGCAGGTCTTCCCGGCGATCAACTAGCGGCGGTAAAACAATTGTTATCGTGCTTAGAATCCCCGCCAGATACTCGCGGAACTGGCCCCGAGCGCTCAGATCGGCCAGCGCAATCCTTGCCGTGGAAATCAAGCGGAAGGCGAAGGGTTTCCTGCTTAAAAAAACGGCTAACTCCATCTGCGACTCAGCGGATATTTCATCCACGTGATTTAACAATATGCTCGTTTGCCGGGTTTTTTCGCCAGGAGGATTCGCCCGGGCAAGTGCGCTTAGGGTCGATAAAATTAAATCCCCCGCCACCACGGAACAGTCCAAGGGAATCAATCCTCCGGCAGGAGACGTTGCGGCATGATCCAAAGAGCTTGCGTAATGAATGGCCGCGGCCAGGTGTTGGCGGCCACTGCCCGGAGGTCCGACCAAAAGCACGCTGAACCGGCCGGCCGTCGCCAGTTCGACTTGGCGCCGGGCCAGAAGCATGGCCGGACTTGCACCCACCAGTCGATCGGCTCGAAGTCGTCCGGCCGCTTCTTGCCGAAAACGGCGGATCGCCTCGTGCAACTCGATGCCCCCCGGCTCCTCGCCTGATTCGATATCCAAGGCCGAGATATCCTCGGGCAGATCAACCGTGTCCACAACCGCAACCACGCCGATCATGTCTCCGGTAGGCGATCCCAAGGGGTGAAACCACGCACGCCGCCGCCGCATTCGACTGTCTTTACCGTAATAAGAAACAACGGCCGAAACGTCCTGACCTGCAATTACCCCCGGCGGAGGACACAGTCCGGCCGCAACCGTTTCAGGCGTAGCAACCGCGGCCGGGGTATGATACAGGCATTTTGCCCCAGGCAGTTGCTCGGCAATTGGCCCCAGCCAATTACTACACTCCTGGTTGAGGAAAACAATCGTCAAATCATCATCCAATACATAAACCGGGTGCGGGGCCGCATCGAACAGCCGAGCAAGCGCCTTTGCGTGGATGTGTTTGGTAGCCATCAAATATCTGTTGGCAAATAGCGGTGTAAGAAAAGGGAAAATTGGAAAAAGGGAAAATAATCCATTTAAAAAACAAAAAAATTGATAAATATCTTCTCTATTCTATCCTTTTTGCCCCTTTCCTCTTTACTCAACAGCTTAATGCAGTCATTATTCACACGAAATATGAAATAGTTTTTCGCCGTGGTGACATATAGTTGTCATTGGCGAAGGTAATAATACCGTAATAATTCAAAGATGTGGATAGTGCCGTTTCGCAAAAAAACTAATCACCGCTTCGGGCTATTAGAGTTGGGGCAGGCTGGAGCGGTGTTTTTTTGTAAATTACTCAAACTCTAAATGCATAATCCGCAAATGGGCTTACATGAAAGGGATTACGGAATTCTCCTAATTTCTAATGTTTTCTCTATTTCTGGTGCCTGGGATATTACCGGCCGGGCTTGATTCGATGC
Source organism: Thermoguttaceae bacterium (assembly GCA_050012815.1). Classification (GTDB taxonomy): domain Bacteria; phylum Planctomycetota; class Planctomycetia; order Pirellulales; family Thermoguttaceae; genus JBEKIK01. The sequence goes on along the minus strand of JBEKGL010000194.1, from coordinate 3,700 downwards.
TTTTACCAGCGGACTGGGGTAAATACCGATAATTACAGTCACAAAGGCGCATGCCACTGCGGCCGTCCAGACGCCAAATCCCCCCTCCGCTCTAGGCGCGGCCGAGGGCGCACGAAAATACAGAATGCCCACAATACGCAAATAATAACCCGCCGAAATCGCCGCGTTCAGTACGCCGACTATCGCCAGGCCCGTAAACCACAGCCGCAAATTTTGTCCTGCTCCGTCAAATACACTCAGTGCGCTTCCGAATATCTGCAATTTGCCCCAAAAACCCGCCAATGGTGGGATGCCGGTAAGGCTGAACATGAATATCGCCATCATCGCGGCGGCAGCCGGCCGGGTATGAGCCAACCCAGACAATTCCGCGATGTCTTCCACCCGCCTAGCCGGTCCGCCAAGATACTCCAGCATCGCAAATGTGCCAAGGGTCGCTGCCGCATAAACGCACAAATAGAATAACATCGCTGCAATTCCGTCCCAGGAACCCGGCGGGTTGGTCCCGGCTGCCAAGGCCGCGGCAAGTCCGATCAGCAAATATCCCGCATGGGCAATCGAGGAATAAGCCATCATCCGGCGGGGATTGTCCTGCCACAGCGCCATGGTATTGCCCATGGTCATGGTCAATATCGACACGGCCATGGTAATTTGCCAGGCGAATGGCCCCATAATGGACATGGCTGCCCAAACCAATCGTACCAAAACGGCCAGGCCGGCCGCCTTGGGGATGACCGACAGCAATGCGGCATTCGAATTGGTCGTGCCCTGATACACATCCGGAGCGTAAAAATGAAACGGCACGGCCGGCAGCCGAAAACACAGTCCGGCAAAAGTAAGCGCCAAGGCTAGTTTGGCAAGGTTGTCAAAACCCTTGGGCATGTCCGGCAGGTTTGCCAGCGCGAGCTGAATGCCGTGTAGATTCATCGTGCCGGCTATGCCATATACAAAACTGAATCCGTAAAGCAGTATGGCCGAGGCCAGCACGCTTAAAAAGAAGTATTTTGCGGCGGATTCCTGGCATCCCACGTCGCCCGGACCAAGATACAGCAAGATGTAAGTGGGAATTGATATCAATTCCAAAGCAACGAACAATAATATGAGGTCGTTGGCCGAAACCACTAGCATACCGCCGGCGATTGCCAGCAACAGCGATCCGATTACTTCCGGCGTCCCACCTTTAATCAGCGGCTGGAAATTCAACAAAACCAACACCAGTCCCGTCGCCAGAATTAGCCAGCGGAGGTAAAGACCAAAACCGTCGCTTTGTAAAACGACGCTGTCTGCCGTGGCGTTCTGCCTGCTTAAACAGACCATGGCCAGGATGATTCCCGCCAAAGCAATCCAACCCCATGCCTTTTGCGTTTGCAAAAACGCTCCCGCAATGTAAATCAACACCGCCGCGGCAATGAGCACGATCTCCGGCAGCAGAAAATATATCGTGGACGTGGTCATGGCAAGGCGGCAGGGACTAGGGGATAGGAAAGGATGAAGGATGATAATACTGGTGGGAAACAGCGAAAAGCGAGAACAAACTCAAAGGGCTGAATGATAGAAGAGCGCCTCCGTACTCCGTACTCCGTACCGAATGCCGAATGTTGATTGCTAATTACTGAACGTTGAATTCTGACATCTAATCTCCGCCCGCCGACCCCTGAATCCTGAACCCTGAACCCTGACCCCTGAACCCTTCTTTCGGCCGCTTCCATCATGCCAGAAGTAAGATTTTTAAGCGTGGGACTCATGCGATCCAGGAAGAATCGTGGTTGCAGACCGATCCACACGATGAATATCACAAGCGATGATAGGGCGAAGATTTCGCGCAAGCAAAGATCGCGGACGGGTTCGCGCGGGCCATCGGTTTTTGGTTCCTTAAGCGGCCCGTAAAACACACGCTGGACCATCCACAACATGTACCAGGCCCCCAAAACCACGCCCGAAACGGCCAGCACGGCAATCACGCGATATTGCCAGGCGTAAAAAGGCGACGCTTCGGCCCAACCGCGTTGGAACATGCCCAATAGCAGCAAAAATTCCCCCACGAATCCGTTCAGCCCGGGCAGTCCGATGCTGGAAAGCGTCAGCACGAGCATAAAGAAACTGAGCACAGGCAGCCTGCGCGATAATCCGCCAAGATCGGCAATCCGCCGCGTGTGATATCGTTCGTAAATCATGCCCGCAACGGCGAAAAGTCCGCCGGTCGACAGCCCGTGGTTGATCATTTGCAGTGTTCCGCCCTCGATGCCCAAAGGAGTGGCGGAAAACAGTCCGATCATGCAGAATCCCATGTGGCCCACGCTGGAATAGGCGATCAACCGCTTGATATCCTGTTGAGCCAAGGCGACCAGGGAACCGTAAATAACACCGGCCAACGCCAACCAAAGCACAAAGGGCATGAAACGTGCCGAGGCGTCGGGCAGCATCGGCAGGTTGAATCGCACGAATCCGTAGGACCCAATCTTCAACAGCACGCCGGCCAGTATTACGCTCCCCGCCGTGGGTGCCTCGACGTGAGCCAGCGGCAACCAGGTATGCAACGGAACCAACGGCACTTTAACCGCGAATCCGGCAAACAGCGCCAAGAATATCCACGTCTGCGCCGCCGGATCCATGGGCCGAATTGACAAATCGGCGGTTAAGGCCGGAATGGAAAATGTCATTTTCCACGTCGCTGGGTTGCCGATGGGGTGATAGTAATTCCAAAGAACTATCGCCAGAAGGCCCAAAAAAGTCAGCACGCTACCGGCCAGGGTGAAGATGAAAAACTTGATTGCCGCATATCTACGCCGCTCATGTCCCCAAATGCCAATGACGAAAAACAGCGGGATCAGCGTGAACTCGAAGAACACGTAAAACAGGATGATGTCTCGGGCGGTAAATACGCCCAACATGCCGGTTTCGAGAATCAACAGCAACCGATAATATAACGAAGCCTGCTCGGTGATGGCTTCCCAACCGGCTAATATCGCCACAATCATTAGCAGCGCGGTCAGACCGAAAAGCCACAGGCTTAAACCGTCCAAGGCAATGTTGAAACGGATGTCGATACTCTGTACGCCGAACCAGGAAAGATCGGTCTTGGCAAAAGGTTCGGCCCCGCCCGGATAACGGTAAATCAATACGGCGGCAACGGCGAACGTCAACAGCGCCGCGATCAGGGCATACAACCGCGACCGTTCGCGGCTTCTCGGCAGCAGCAACGCCATGATCAGCGGAAAAAACACCGCCGTTAACAATAAGCAATTGGGATTCGGCATCTAATTACATTCCATAAAGCCGCGACCGTTGGTCGCGATTCTGGTTATTCCGTCGCGAAATCGCAAGCGGTCCTGATTATTCCATTGCGAAACCGCAAGCGGTACGAATTATTCCATCGCGAAACCGTAAGCGGTTTTCTTTACAGCAACAATATAATCATCAATACTAAAACTCCTAAAACCATTGCCAGGGCGTAAAACTGGATCAGCCCGCCCTGCAACGGCCGCAATAATAAACCAATCATTTTCGGCAAAAATCCAATTATATCGACAGTTAGATCGATAACATTTCGATCGAACCAAGCGCAAAACCGGGCGAATATCTCAAGCGGCCGAACAACAATCGCAGAGTACAGCGGATCGAAAAAGAATTTCCCGTACGAAAGCCGATACAATCCGGCCAAATCCAAAGCCGCTGTTATCTTTTCGACCATTCGCCGCCTGCC
>JBEKGL010000193.1:0-7044 GCA_050012815.1 Thermoguttaceae bacterium | reverse complement strand
AACACCGGCCCGGCGTCGGTCATCGCCACGTTTGCCCCATTGCCCTGGTGCAGGTAGCGAATCGAAGCGTCGGCCCACTGCCCCTGATTTTCCACAAACAACGCCGGCGAAACATTGAACAATTCAAACTGCGGCGAATCGATCGACAGCAGCCGCCAATCTTCGAGCAATTCCAACCCCAGCTTTTTATGGTGCAGGTTCCGATTTGAGCCGCGATACGCTGTGAGAGTAGTTTTTAGACGGCGATTCCTTGTTTTGCGTGATTTTTGGCGGAAGCTCACAGGATGGCCCTTTCATGAACGGAGAAGAAAAGGTAGGCTCTGGTTGTTTATGCCAGCTAAAATGACATATAATAGGCGTTGAAAGTACGGGAAAATCGGAAAAACCGATATTTTTTCACCTATTCTATTGGTAATAGAATCTCGCCGGCTGTCAAGAGCATACCTGAGTACCCCCCCCTAGAAACTTGTGGATATTCCGGACCGGGTGGCCCTGGGAGGTTGCCCGCCCGGGGCTCCCACAGACCCGAACGTGCGCAATTAACGCATTCGTTTCTTCAAATTATCCGTTTGCTACGTCTCGGTACGTTGAATGGATTGATCGCGCGGGTGCCCAGACTCGACGGGCTGGAATTGATTTTCGTGTGCCACTGCTTGTTCCAAGCAGTGGCACACCACCCTGGACACCTGCCGCCAAACAAGGGCACCAGCGCGCTTAGACACATGATTGAAGTGGCGATTATTTCAGGAAAACGGCATTTTGTCGGCTTATCGCGAAACCGCAAGCGGTTTGATGGCATATATTCAATTCAGAATATGTGAGTAATCTGGGTTGTAGACGCGCGGGTTTGAAATAGGATGCGTATAACCACCAGAAAATTGGCAATTCTGGAAATTCCGGAAATTCGGAATTTGCACGGAATTCATTGGGGATTATATTTATATATACGCCTTTAAGATGAAAGGATTAGTTCCATAATCACCCAGACATCTAAATTCCTGATATTGTTTTTAATTATCGCTTGTGCTTCGCTCGCCCTGGCGCAGCAGCCTGGTCAAGCAACGCCGCAAGGGCGAGAGATCGCTAATTCGATCGGCATGAAGCTGGTGCTGATACCGGCCGGGGAATTTATGATGGGTTCTCAAGAGCCGGCCGAGGAATTGGTCAAGTCGTTTGCGGCCTACAATCGGAAAGCGGATTATTTCAAGGACGAGTATCCCAGTCATCGCGTACGGATTACCAAGGCGTTTTATTTCGGCAAGTATGAGGTGAGAGTAGGAGATTTTCGGCGGTTCGTCGAGGATACGGGCTATAAGACGCAGGCCGAAACGGACGGCACGGGCGGATGGGGTTACAATCCACAAACCGGCCGATGCGAGGGACGCAAGCCGCAGTTTAACTGGCTCAATACCGGATTCAAGCAAAGCGACGATCACCCAGTGGTCAATGTAACTTGGAACGATGTCGCGGCATTCTGCCAGTGGCTAAGCCTCAAGGAAGGCAAAACTTATCGTTTGCCCACCGAAGCCCAGTGGGAGTACGCCTGCCGCGCGCAGAGCGCAACGCGGTATAACAACGGCGATGATCCGGCCGGCCTGGACGCGGTTGCCAACACGCTGGACGCCAAGGGCAGGACCACGTTTCCACACGTGCAAGAGATCACAATTTTACCGGGAGAGAAAGCGAAGTTCACGGATCCCGTGGGCGGCAAGAAGCCCAACAAATTCGGGCTTTACGACATGCACGGCAACGTATGGGAGTGGTGCGCCGATTGGTACGGCGCGGACTATTATTCCAAATCGCCGGCGGACGATCCAGCCGGTCCGGAGAGCGGAGACCGGCGCGTGCGTCGGGGCGGCGGGTGGAACAGTTTTCCCATTTGGGCTCGGGCCTCATTCCGCAATTGGAACTCGCCGCAAAGCCGTTGCCTGAATCTCGGTTTTCGCGTGGTTAGAGAAGAATAAGGAACAAAAGGAAAAAGCAGGTTAATAATGTCCGCGAGCAACGGTAATTATTTTATTATGCCGGTTTATTATTTGGGGTTAATAATACGTTAAATAGGGTGGTGCGATATCATACCATAATATAAAAAATCGAAAAAACGGGGAATTATTTTGATTTAATATCTTTCGCCATAGAAAAATATGAATTGTTTAAGCGTCCTAAACTAAAATAAATGGGGTTAACACTAGCTTTTCAAACTGTTTCATATTACTCTTAAATATAAAGGGCACCGATTCATCAACCAGCAATCCCACCTCAATTGGTTGATGCAAGGTTATTTATTTCCGGAACAGCATCAGTGAAACCACGATCTTCACGTTGCCCCAACGGCAACGGGACTTCAAAAGCGGCAAAATCCGCGCCCGAATCGAAATGCGCCGCGCAGACGGCGGAATCTCCACCGGTCGTGCAGATACACATCTCGCGCAAGATGTTAATCGTGTTGGCAATATTGTTGATAAGTCCTTGCCTGATCGTCACGGCGGCCTTGAGTTATTCGCGAGTGTTTCAGACAACTAACAAGCCGCTTAACATTCATTCAGACGAGAAGAATTCCCCGCACACCAGCGAAGGCAATCCCGGCACATGGGGGCGGTTGCTGTACGTACACATGATGATCGATATTCCGGACGAATTTGTCGTCGTTCCTCCGGCGGACCAAGCGCCGGTCCGCTGGTTTTTCAAGGATTACAGCAAGGAGCGGGTAATCGAGTTGCTCAAGTCGGCGGAAATTTCGCAGGCCCGGATCGACAAGTCGCTCCCGGATTCCGCCTGGAAATCGCAAGCCGAGGGCACGTGGCTAACTCCAGGCGACGAGTTGATACTGGGTCTCAGCCCCGAAGCGCGGTCGAAGATCTATTCCGTTCTCGTGGCGTTTAAGGAGAACGACGATCAGTTGGATCCAGTGTGGTTCCGACCGGAAACGCTTGACAAACAACTGGATGAGAGCGGACTTGCGGCGCCGTCGATCAAATTGTTGAAAAGCCTGCTCTATCGGAACGGCTCCTCGTTGCTGTTGTTTGCCGATAAAGACAGCGCCTTGCGTCAATTGCCCAACGATAGCGAGAAACGTCTTTTCATTAAAACCATATCCCGCAAGTCCACCCTTATGGCGCGGCTAAAAATCGACGCCGACACGAATATCGATGCACTGTCCGGGTATTGGGACGTGGGGGGCAGACATAAAGACATTCTACCATTGATGAGATCCTTACAGCGCGTGGAAGGGGGGTTAAATATGAGCATCATATACCTTTTGCCCCATTTCATGCGCGAGCATCTATACACCTACCCCTTCCCCTCATCCGATCCGCAGGCCACGAAGCAAGACTGTTTCTGGTCGGCTTTCAATACATTCAACTCGCAGCCGGACGACCGTTTCAGCGACATGGATTACGCGCGTCAAGTGCTTTTGACGGATTACTACAACATTGCACAACCCTCGCAATTGGGCGATCTTGTATTTTTGTCGGGTTCCGACAACCAGGCTTTACATGCGGCGGTATACGTGGCCGACGACGTCGTGTTTACCAAGAACGGTTTTCACTGCACCCAACCGTGGATTCTCATGCACCTGAAAGACATGGTGGAAACTTATGCCGCGCGGGTTCCGCCCGGCAAACAGTTGAATGTAGTGTATTACCGGCGTAAAAACCTATAGGGGCGGCAATATCAAGCCACCACGTCCAGGCCGACGTCGTCGGGATTGGCCTGGATTGCGGCGAATTTTTGCATCCAATCCAGGCGTCGCTTATCGGAACCGAGAGATTGTTGCCGGGAGGCCTCGTCGAGCGTGTTGCCGAGGGCTTTTTGCTCTTTGCTCAGTTTATTGGAGTAGAATTCCAGCATGTCGACGGATTCGTCCGAGCCGATGCCCGCCTTCTCCAAATCGCCGCGGACGGCGGATAGTTCTTGATAATTCTTATCCGAAATGGCGCCGGCCTTGTAAAGTTTTTGGATCATCTGCGAAAACGCCGTCGGCGTTATATTCGCGATGTCGTATTGACGCAAAATATCGGCCGACGCCTTTTGCGCTTTCGAATTGATTTGTACTTGCGAATCGATCGACTTGATCGCGCTTGCTCCGGTCTGAACCGCGGCTTCGCCCTTTTTGCCCCAAGAGGTCGGATCGGACAGCCCGGAAATAACGTTGCTTATTTGCATGGTCGGGTACCCGTTAAAGTTATGATTCCATGAAAAGAAGTCGGACGACAATAAGCCGCCTGAATTACAGCAAGCTTCGTGCCAACCGCCGCGATCCGGACAAATAATCGAATATTCCCGGCGGAAGAACTTGTTCATCAGGAACTTAGAACAAAGATCCGCGGCAAAGGCAGGGCAGCGGAGGCGGCCGGCAGGGTATTTATGGCGGCATATTTTGCCGATCGATGTGCAAAAATCGCCGATTATACCTGATGGATTTGTTGGGATAAATGGTTGGGGTGACAGTTTAACTGTCTCCCCAACCAATTGATTGACTGTTTGGAACCGCGAAACCGCAAGCGATTTATTTGTATGCGAAACCGCAAGCGGTGGCATTAGTGTTTCAGGTATTTGGCCCGATAGACCGTATCGCTTAACTGGCGAATGCGGCGTTCAAAATGGGTGCGGTAGTCCATGTCGTGCTCGGCCGGGGCCTCGGGCGCATCGATAGGCCCATGTAAACCGGTACACTCCGCGATCAGTTCCAGGGTGGCATGGAAGTATTCTTCCACGTCGGTCCAGAAGTGTAGCGAGCCGCCGGGCAACAACGTGCGCTGGATGTCGCGGATAAATGATTCCCGCATTACACGGCGTTTTTTATGCCGTTTTTTCCACCACGGATCGGGAAAGTACACGTGCACCGCTTGGAGCGAGTCGTCGGGCAGCAACTCGGCGAAGATCCGCAAGGCGTCGGCTTGGACCACGAGGGCATTGTGCAAGTTTCGTTTGGCCAGCATGGCGGCGGCAAAACGGGCGTATTTCGCGGCGATTTCGATGCCGAGGAAATCGGCATCTGGCATTGCGGCGGCGGCATTGCGTAAAAAAAGCCCCTTGCCCGACCCGATCTCGACCTCCAACGGCGCCTGGCGGCCGAAGAGCAACGAGGCGTCCCACGGCCGGGGCAATTGGTCAAGGGTTTTCAGATGCTTCGACAAATCCAGCGATGGATCGACTTTTCGCAAAGCGCGCCGGCCCATGTCAATAATCACTTTCATCAAAGCATTTGGGTTGATTATTATTCCGGGCAAAGGAGGGAGGATTCACTCAACTTCGGGCGAATCTCCGCCGGTGATCAGACCCAGGGGCAGGGATACGCCCTTTAAGACGCCCTCGCACACCATATTCTGATTGACGAAGCACTGGAATTCGCAGGTCATGATGGAACGGCGGAGTTTGAGCAAACGGCTTACGATCACGAAGCGGTCGCCGGGCCGGACCACGCCGCGGAAGCGTACGTCCTCGAGGCCGCCGAAGCCGATCACGCCCTCCATAAGTTTGTACTTATGGCTGTAATAGCTGGCCACTTGGGCCGCGGCTTCGCACATTACCACGCCGGGCATCAAGGGCATGTCGGGCATGTGTCCGCGGACCCAGAACTCATCCTGGCGCAGATCCTTATATCCCACGCAAGTGTTGCTCACCAAATCTTCGTAGCAGATCGCCGTTAGTTGCTCCATTTCGTAGCGCTGGGGATTATAACGGCGAATCTCCTCGATGTCGGAGACGACGTCGTTCAAATCGTATTCGGAGAATTCGAGGATAAGCGGTTTCACGGCCTGAAAGCACTCCTCACGCGGCCCAAAGCCGCATTTCAAAAGGGAAAATTGTTTAGTGGACGCGGCAACCCGACAGGCGACAAAGAGCGATTCCGTTCAGGTTTTCACCACCCCGCGTTTTTTACGGCGGGCTTTGCTGTTGGCGGGACGCTTGCCGTGATTGGCTTTTTTAATTACTCGTTGCGGTTTGGCCATAACAATCGGTTCCTATATATGTTTATTTTGTAAGACAATACCAAACCCCTAAGTTTACAATTTCTTCTCCTTGCTGGGAAGATGGGCAAATGCCGGCTAATCAGAGGTTTTGCATCGATTGGTTCCGAACTGCTTATGGCCTGCCAACCCCCACTAACGGATAAAATTAAGCAACACGCGGATTACCCTTGGGACGGTTTTTGGGAATACTAAGCACTTCGTTTTCGCAACCATTCGCGTTGGTCTTCGGACAGGGTAGTGGTCGGAAAACGGAGGATTTCCTCTGTATTCTCCGCCTCATTCTCTTTATTCTCTCCCACGTCTTCCTCTATGGCCGGCTCGGGCATTTCTTGTTCCTCTTCCAGGCGGTTTCGGGTGATCCACACCAAAAACGCGGGCAAAATAATCAACGACGAGACCAAGCAGCAACTCATTCCGATGGTCAATACGCGTCCCAGGCTTTGCAGTCCGCGATGGTCGGCTATCATCAACACCGCGAATCCGACCATGGTCGTGAGGGTGTTGAGAATCACCGCCACGGCAGTCGAGGGACTCATGCGGTAGCGGCTCGCCTGGCGGCGGAAATCGTAAATGATGTTTATTCCGTTATCCACGCCCATTCCCAGCATCAGCGGCAGGCTGATCATATTCGCCGCATTAAAGGGAATGTTCAAAAAGCCCATGATTCCAAACAATTGCAACATGCAAAGCCCCAAGGGCAAAACCGCCAAAAAAGTATCGCGGAGATTGCCCAGGTTTAAAAACACGACGGGGAGAATGGTGCATAAGGCGAACCAGGTGGCCTGCTCATAACTGCGTTTCATTTGCAGCGAGGCCTCGTATATCTGAATGGGGTTGCCGGTGGCGTTTTTATCGACGCCGCGGACCTCGCGGACGAATTGTTCCATGGCGCTCATATCCCATATATCGCCTTTGGAATAGATCTTCATCAGATGTTTGCCGGAGGGGCTGACGAAACGCGCAACCAAGCTCTCGGGCAGATCGCTTAATTGCGGCGGCTCGGGATTGGCTACGGAGCGCAGGGCGTATAAGCGGGTCAAAACATCGGTAGCCATGGCTTGCTGAA
>JBEKGL010000192.1:0-7050 GCA_050012815.1 Thermoguttaceae bacterium | reverse complement strand
TGTTTTTTCCGAGTGAGCGCCGGGATCGGGACCGAAATACCACTTCTTATCCTTCACCAGGGAAAACCAGGCGGAAACATCATCGCTATACTGGCACTCCATGTTCCTTACGTGCAGTTCGTTGCGATCGGCGATTTTTGTCGTCTCTTTTTCATCGCGCGGCAGACACTGATTTATCGCCCGCATTAACTCCAACCACCTGATTCGCCCATCCACGTTTCCCACTAAATGCAGACCGATCTGGTCGGTGGATTTGAAACTACTCTCGGCCGTATTGGCCTCGGACTTAAGTCCGTTGCTCTGTGCGATGACGCTGTCAGTCTGTTCGGTGGCCGATTTCCACAAGCCTGCTTCCACAGAGTTCATGGCCAAAGCATAGGCGCCGAAACTGATGCCACAGCCCAAAAGCAGCAAGGCCGCGGCCGCCACCGCCCAGGGTTTCTTCTGCTTTACCAGGCGATCCTTGACGATTTCCTTGGGCAGGAGGTTGGTGTGCAGGCCCGGCTTGCCCAATCCCTGAAGCGTCAGCCCGTAGCATATCCCGTAACAAATTGCATTTTCCTTAAAGATGGGCGAGGAAAGGACCTGCGAACCAACCAGCCCCTGGAACGACTGCACCCGTTCGATATCATAGCCCAGGCTCTGCGCCAGATAACGGCGCAGGCCAGGCAGTTTCATGGCGTTGCCCAGGGCCACGATCCGGCCGATTTTCGCCGTGCGCTCCAGATTGCTGAAGTATCCGATGGAACGCTGCAACTGCGTGAGCAACTCGTTGAACACCGGGCGCATGGCCTGGAACACCGCTTTGGGATCGGCCGCCGCCGTTGCGTTTCGCTTCAGGTGTTCGGCCTTGGCGAAGGTAAGTTTCATCTCCTTCGTCAGCGCCTTGGTAAAGTGGTTTCCGCCCAAGGGAATGCTCCGCTGCCAGACCTTGTATCCGTTGGTGACGACCAGGTCGGTGGCGTCGGTTCCCAGGGAAAGAATGACCGTCGATTCGGGCGGATTTTCCGGATCGTAGTCCTCGGGCTTGGGCAGGTTGCGCAACTGATCGAAGAGCAAATAATTGTACAATGCCAGGGGCGTCAGTTGCACGTAATCGATTTCGATGCCGAGTTTTTGGAACGGCTCCAGCGCGCGGAACACCGCCTCTCGCTTCATGGCGAAAAGCCCGATTTCCGTTTCCAGGGCGTAACCTTCCTCTTCGGTCCCGATGCCCAATCGCTGGTAGTCCCAAATAACGTCGTTTAAGTCGAAGGGGATCTGCTGTTTGGCTTCGTAGCGGACGATGTCGGGTATTTTCTTGGCCTCCACCGGCGGCAGCTTGATGAACCGCGCCAAACCCGCCTGACCGGATACCGAAATCGCCACGCTGTCGCCACGCACCGAATTGCGCGACAAAAACTGTTTTAAGGCTTCGTGGATCAATTCCACGGGATTGGCGTCGGGCTGGCTGAGAATCTTGGGATATTCGATGTAATCGAAGGCGTCGGCCTCGATCTTGTCCGCGGCAGCCGTGGCGCGGCATCTAAGCGCCTTAAGCGCGCATTGACCAACGTCGATACCCCAAACAGCGCCGCTTCTGGCCATAATTTCACTCCCTAGTATGAAATGAGCATTGGGGCAGCAGTACAACTGCCGCTCAAACGAGGATGCCTTTTTCAGGATCCCCTCACCTAATTATAAGCAATCTATGTGCCAATACTACTAATAAATCAGTTGTCCCCTCCCCCAAAGGGAGAGGGGGAATTTTCAGGACACGCTCAAACTAACGACATTATTTCTATCATTCACTTTATCGTCGTTATTGGGTGACTGTCAACCTTTTAGGGATAGTCAAGATGGTTATTATGCCTAAGCCAGGCACGCACAAGGCATGAAATATTTCGCCCGCCCCTCTATTCGTATCGCAACGCCTCGATGGGGTCGAGCCGGCTTGCCTTGCGCGCCGGGTAAAATCCGAAGAACAATCCCACCGATCCGGCAAACATCAATGCGATAATAATTGAATTTATCGATATTATCACCGGCCATTTTGTGAAGGTATAAATGGTATTGATTGCGTAGGTAAGGCCAAAGGCAAAAGCGATGCCCAGCGCCACGCCCAGCACGCCGCCCAGGGTGGAGAGTATTATCGCCTCGACCAGGAACTGCCGTAGTATGTCGCGCGGCCTTGCGCCGACGGCCATGCGGATGCCGATTTCCCGGGTACGTTCGGTCACCGAGACCAGCATGATATTCATGATCCCTATGCCCCCCACGATCAGCGACACGCTGGCGATGGAGCCTAACAGAACGGTCATGACCGTGGTGATGATGCTGAACACATTGGCGACCTCGGAAATATCTCGAATTACGAAATCATCGGCAACCCCCTTGGCAATGCGATGCCGTTCGCGGAGCAAGGTTTTGATTTCATCTTTGGCGTCATCCATGCGATCGGCCGATCGCGCCGAAACCTCGAGAAATGCCACCCAATCGAAAGGAACACCGTATAATCGTTTTTGCATCGTGGAAATGGGTATTAACACCATGTTATCCTGATCTCCTCCAAAAAGATTTGCTCCTTTTGGCTCAAGGACGCCGATGACTTGAAACGGAATGCCTCTAATGCGGATTGTCTGGTCTACGGGATCGGCGGCGGGAAACAGACTGTCGGCGACGGTCTGCCCGATGACGCAAACCTTTGTGGCCGTGTTAATGTCGCCTTGCGTGAAGAAACCACCCCGCGAAAGCTGCCAATTGCTGACGGTCAAATACATCGTATTTACCCCGTATATTTCATCCGCGTTGCAATTAAGGTTTCCCGCAATCAATTGACCGCTGAAGAATAGGATCGGCGAGGCGGCCAGCACGGCGGGGCAATCCCTGGCAAGGGCATCGGCGTCGGAGGAGGCCAGGCCGGTGCCGGATCGCTTCCGTTCTCCTCCGCGGGATCGCCACTGGTGATAAATGTGCAACATATTTGTACCACCCAGAGTTTGAATTTCATTTTGCACCTTTGTGCCGGCCGATTGGCTGAGCGAGACCAGCAGAATCACCGCCCATACGCCGATCACGATTCCCAGCACGGTCAAGATGGCGCGCATCTTGTTCTTTGCCAAAGCGCGGAGGGCAACTCGGGTTGTCGTCAAGATGTTCATGAAAGGTCTTTGCCGGGTGAGTATTTTATCATTGCGACGGTTTCGTGGAGGCGGCCTCGGCCGCGGTTTTCATGCCAGTGACTACCTTGCTTTTTTCCTTCAGATCGCCGGAAATCAGTTCCGTGTGACGCGAGTCGCTGATGCCGACTTTTACTTCCACCGGCGAAAGCAGATCGCCGTCGATGATCCAAACGTATTTATTTTTGCCGTTTTTGGAACCGTCTTTCTTATCGGCCTTGTCATCCGGGCCGTTCTTGTCGTCGGATGCGGTTTTGCCGGCCTTGTCAGCCGAGTTCTTCTTGTCATCCGATGCGGTTTTGCCGGCCTTGTCATCGGATTTCTTCTTCGCCGCGGATGCGTCTTCGTCGTTTTCGTCATCCTCGTTCTTCTTGGCGTCGGATGTGGTTTCCTCGGGCTCATCCTCCGTTTTTAAACCTTCCAGCAATGCCAGATGTTTTGGATGGACATATTCGGGCCGCGGATGAAATCGTAACGCCGCGTTGGGAATTTTAAGAATATGATCGTGTTTGTCGATTTGAAAAACGAGGTTGGCGGTCATGCCGGGCAGGAGCTTGAGTTCCGTGTTAGGGGCCTCAACCACCGCCGTGTACGTCACGACAGTTACGGGTACATTTAGATCGGCAGCCTTCGGACCGAGCCGGACTTGCGTGATTTTCCCCTCGAAGGGCTCGTCCGGATAGGCATCGACCGTGAAATGCACGGGCTGCCGGCTGGTCTCGGCCTTGCGGATCAGTCCGATGTCGGCTTCATCCACCGACGCAAGTATATGAATTTTCTTCTCCAAATCCGGGGCAACCACGAACATCACGGGCGTTTGGAACTGCGAGGCCAGGGTCTGGCCCGCGTCGACTTTGCGGTCGATGACCAAGCCGTCCACGGGCGATCGGATGGAGGTGTAGGTCAGATTGGTTTCGGCCGCGTCCAAGGCGGCCCTGTTCTGCTCGACGCTCGCCTTGGCAACTTCCACGTTTGCCGTGGCCATCTCGAAATTGGCCTTGGCCAGGTCGAAGTCGCTGTCGGCGATGCCCTTGATGAAGTGATCCAGCCCGGGGATGTCTTTGATTTCGTGAAGTTTCTCCGCGCGCTTGAAATCCCGCTCCGTCTGATTGAGTTTTGCCTTGAACTGATCCAGATCGGCCGTCGAGTGGGCCAGCGTGGCCTTGCCCTGCCGGCATTGGGCCATGTAAACCAGGGGATCGATCTCCGCCAGAAGCTGACCTTTTTTGACGTTGTCGTTAAAGTCCACGCATACGTTCAGAACCGGGCCGGACACGTAGGCCCCGACCTGCACGCTTAGCACCGGCTGGATGGTGCCGGTGCATTTCACCTCGAATTTGATGTCGCCCCGGCGAATGGAGGACGTGCGAAACCGGTCGGCCGCCGATATTTGCCGATAGGTCTGCAATTTCCTGTATCCCACCGCTATCGCCCCCACAAAGGCGATGCACGCAAGCAGCCAAAATATCCGACGTTTCGTGATTCTAAACAGCATTTTAGCAATTCTCTTTTGTTTCCGCGACGGAGTCACTGACAATCTCGCCGTCGCGCAGGAGTACCTTTCTTTGGGCATAACGCGCGACTTCCTGGTCGTGGGTTACAAGAATAATGGTAATGCCGTCGTCCTTGTTCAAATGATCCAACAATTCCATCACATCTTGACTGGTATGGGAGTCGAGATTGCCCGTCGGTTCGTCGGCCAGGAGGATCGAGGGTTCATTGGCCAGGGCCCGGGCAATGGCCACTCGCTGTTGCTCTCCGCCGGAGAGCTGCGAAGGATAGTGATCCGCCCGTTCCCGCAATCCCACTTTCTCCAGCATGATCTGCGACTGCTCGTGGCGTCGCCGGCCCCTGAATCGATGACTGTACATCATCGGCAATTCGACGTTTTCCAATGCGCTCGTGCGCGACAGCAGGTTGAAGTTCTGAAAAACAAAACCGATCTTCTGGTTCCGCAGCCGGGCGCGCTGGTCAAGAGACATGGCAACGACCTCCTCGCCGTCGAGCAAATAACTGCCGCCGCTCGGGCGGTCGATACAACCCAGCGTGTTCATCAACGTCGATTTACCCGATCCGGACGGCCCCATCAGCGCCAGGTACTCTCCCCGCTCGATGTTTAGCGAAATCCCGGCCAATGCGTGGACCTCAACCTCGCCCAGTTTGTACGTCTTGCTGATATCTTTGAGTTGAATAAGAGCCATGCGTTCGACCACAAGGTAGGGAATGTCGGATTTGACCGGCACTCAAAGGGTGGCCTCCGGTAATCTCCTCATTATAATCAGAGTTCTACACATTATGTATAAAATGAGTAAAACAACCGTATACCCCATGCGTAGTATAAGGGTGTATTGTTTCGGCGCATTTTGTATTAAAAAATGTGCA
The DNA here is from genome assembly GCA_050012815.1 of Thermoguttaceae bacterium. Taxonomy (GTDB): domain Bacteria; phylum Planctomycetota; class Planctomycetia; order Pirellulales; family Thermoguttaceae; genus JBEKIK01. The sequence goes on along the minus strand of JBEKGL010000192.1, from coordinate 1,510 downwards.
AGAAATAAACCCTACAAGCACTATTCGCATTGCCAGGGATAACCTAAGTGGAACCGTATAATAACTTGAGCTTGGTACAGTCATCCTGAGCGCAGCGAAGGATCTCAATTAGCGGCTAGATTCTTCGCTGCGCTCAGAATGACACGGCATAACTATTAATGCGGTTACACTTAGAGCCTATAGCATCCAGCCTGCAAGAAAAATCCATACAAACACTATTCGCGTTGCACCGGATTTTATTTGATCCATGAAAATCGATCGTTTATCCACACTCCTGCCCTGTTCCAGCCTTGAAGATTTGCGGCTTGACCGCAATTCGGAGGAGTGCGAGGAACTGCTGTCGGCCTGGTCGGCGTTATGGCACCCCGCTTTAATCCATAGTTCCCAAGCCGTGCCTGTCTGGCATCCGGCCGATCAGCCCCCCCCGGAACCGGCCGGGAGCCTGATCGTCCTGCCCGAGTGCTGCGAACCGCTCTTGCCCGACGGTTGGCCGGCCAAGGCCGAGGCCTCCGGAGCTTTGCTGTTGCGCAAATTCAAACACCGGCCGGAAATGGTCCAAGCCGCCTTGGAGCGTCTTAACTGCGACCCGTCGGCAATCGACCCGGACTTGGCCGCCGATTTCCTGGCCTTGGGTTTTTGCCATTTCGTTGTCGAAGTATTAACCCGAAAATTCCGCTACATGAGCAATATCGACCAGCCCGCCTTGCGCGCGGCGGTGTTGGCCGCGGCCAAATCGGCCGTCCAAGGCGACGTTGCCGAGGCTCGACGAGAGCTTCAATCGGCCTTTGACCGGCTCCACGAGGCCCGAGAGTATTTTTATCCGGTCGAGACGCGGCTGATCGACTTCACCCTGGCGGCCTCGACCACCCTGGGAGAATCGCTGCTTACGGACTTGACCGCCGGATTGCCCCGCAACCTGCTTATTTCCGCCGAAGTGCTGCAAGACATGGCCACGCGCGAACCGGCTACATTGGCCGCGCTTAAAAAGGTTTTGGCGGACAACTCGGTTACAATCGTGGGTGGCCAGTTCGCCGAGGCCCCGTTGCCCTTGCTTCCGCCAGATGCCGTCGAGTTCCATCTGCGCTACGGGCTGGAAGTCTACAAGCATATCCTGGATCGGCGGCCCGCGGTTTTTGGCCGGCGGCGCTTCGGACTCACCCCCGCCCTGCCGCAAATACTCGCAAAAAACGGCTTTACGGCAGCGGTACACTTTACCCTCGACGACGGCCAATTTCCCACGGGCAACCAGAGTACAATGCAATGGGAAGGTTTTGACGGCACGTCGGTTGACGCACTTGCAAAAATACCGCTGGATGCCGATCGGGCCGATTCGTTTTTCCGACTTCCCGAACAACTCGGCAATGCCCTGGAATTGGACCAGCCGGCCACCGTGGTATTCGCCCATTGGCCCGGCCGCGTTTGTCATTGGTACGGTGACTTGGCGCGGATTTTTTCTTACTCCCGGGTGCTGGGCGCTTTTTGCACGCTTGATGATTATTTCCAACAAGCC
>JBEKGL010000191.1:0-7069 GCA_050012815.1 Thermoguttaceae bacterium | reverse complement strand
CCACACGATGCGGATCGAAAATTTTATCTAAGTTGCGTATACTCACTGGTTAATCCTTGTTTGCCACCCCGTAGGAAATAATACTATGAAGGAACGGTCAACATCATAGAATCCTACATTTTACTAATTCGACGCAGATTACGGAAGCGTTAAGGATTACATTAAAACTTCCGATCGAATAGTTTAGTTGGATTAGATGAGTCCAGCCGATTAGGGGATAAATAACACATATTTGGCCGATTATGGCAGCCCCATGACCCGGCGGACGATCCAATCGCGGATTACATCCGGAAAAAGCTTGAAACCGCGGAAAAGGAATTGATTTTTAAAATGCAGGAAATATCGGGGCTTGGGTTTAGACGCGGTCAATGCGTGGACCACTGCCCGGACCACCATATCGACCGGTTCGGCCTTGTTTGCGATTTCAGCTATCATTTTCCGCACTACCGTTAAATCAGGCTCATAAAGCGCCATGGTCTCGTCGGGAATGGCGTTGGCGAGTTCATTGGCCGCGGCAAAGGATTTCTCCCAAATCGGCGTGGCGATCGGTCCGGGCTCGACAATGGAAACCCGGATGCCCCAAGTGCGCAATTCCATTCGCAGAGCGTCGGTTATTGCTTCCATTGCGAATTTCGAGGCGCAGTATGGTCCCAAATACGGTGAAGACAACGCGCCGCTTATCGAACCCATGTTTACAATCCTTCCCTTGGCTATTCGCAACAAGGGCAAAAAGGCCTGCGTCACCGCGACCTGCCCGATGACGTTTACTTCCAATTGACGCCGGAATTCTTCAATAGGAAGGATTTCCAAGGGGCCTGAAACGCTTATGCCCGCGTTGTTCACCAATCCGGCCAGGCCGCAATCGCCGGTTTGATCCTTGATTTGTGAAGCAGCGGCGGAGATCGAGGCGGCATCGGTAACGTCGATCATCACCGGAGTAAGAAGTGCTGAGGCGTTTTTTCGCAGCCGCTCGCCCGCTTCTTCAGTGCGGACTCCGGCAAAAACCCGAAAACGCCGCCGGTCGAGTTCCAATGTACACGCCTTGCCTATGCCGGTCGATGCGCCGGTTATCAAAACCGCCGAATAATGCTGATTAGTTTCCATCATGCCGATTATTATGGCAGATTTATCCAATGTATCAATATAGGCTGTAGGCTGTAGGCAAGGATGAAGGAAACCGCTTGCGATTTCGCGCCATCCATTACTCACTGTCCCCTGGCCACCGTCCCCTGCCCTCTGCCCTCTGCCCTCTGCCTTCTGCCTTCGGACCTCTGACCTCTGACCTCTGACCTCTGACCTCTGACCTCTGACCTCTGACCTCTGACCTCTATTTCACCACCAGCACGAAATACACAATTAGCACCACGGCCATTATGTACATCAGCCATTTCACGTCGCGGCCCTGGCCTGCCAAGAGTTTGATGATCGGGTAGGCAATGCAGCCCAGGGCAAGACCGTCGGCGATGGAGAACGTCATGGGAATGCCGATGATTATCAGGAACGAAGGGATGCTCTCGGCGTAATTTCTCCATTCCACCTTGGTGATGTTGGTCATCATCATTGCACCGACCACGACCAAGGCCGGTGCTGTAATGGGCGGATAACTGCCGATTATGGCGATTATGGGGCTAAAGAAAAGCGCCAATAAGAACAAGGCCGCGGCCGTCAGGGCGGTCAATCCGGTCCGGCCGCCCTGCTCTACCCCGGATGCGCTTTCGATAAAACTGGTCACGGTGCTGGTGCCCAAAGCCGCGCCGGCCACGGTGCCCAAAGCGTCGGAGATCAACGCCTTATGCGCACGCGGCAGGCGATTATCCTTGATGAATCCCGCCTGCTCGGCCACGCCGATCAAGGTCCCCAACGTGTCAAATAGAACCATAAACAAAAATACGAGAATGAACGGGAGCATGGGCCACGACGCGGCGCCAATGGGATCCATCTTAAAAAAAGTCGGCTTGATACTCGGCGGCGCGGAAACCAGATTTGCAAGACCGGAAACATTTTGCATCCCCGGCAACGTGAATTTATTCATCAGCATCGATTCTGCGACGGGCTTGTAGTGCATCACCCCTTGGCCTAAATACGGCAGGCCAAGACGCAAGGCCGCGGCCAGCAATCCGCCGGCGATAATGCCCCAAAGAATCGAGCCGCGCACCCGCCGGGCGTGCAAAACCGCGGTTACGATCAGCCCGAAGAAAAAGACAATGATGTCGGGCGAGGCGAATTGCACGTTCATTTTCACGCACGTCCCCGGATCGGAAATTACCAGGTGGGTGAACTGCAATCCAATAAACGCAATGAACAATCCGATCCCCACGGCGATGCCGTTTCGCATGCTGGAACTTATGGCCTCCATCAGTTTTTCCCGCACGCCCAGCATCGAGAGCAGAAGAAACAAAACACCGGAATAAAAAATCACGCCCAAACCGATTTGCCAGGGATTGGTCATGTCCTTCAAATATATCAACTGTGCGGCGGGTGTCATAAAACCCAAGCCGATTTGCCAGTGTGATGTTTCGCCTGCCTGGAGCGATGTAATCTGCGCGGCAATCATCGTCCCGGCCGCCGGCAACAGGCTGAAGACGAAAAAGAAGTTCTCGCCCATGCCCGGGGCTTGGGCAATTGGATATCGGGCGTAAAGACCCATGACGATCGTGGCCAAAGCGGCCGACAGGCACGTGGCCGTGGTCACGGAACCAAAATCCATGCCGGTCGCTTTATTGAACATCCCGCCCGAAAGCACCGCCGGCTGCACAACAATAATGTACGACATAGTCAAAAAGGTCGTCATCCCGGCGAGCAATTCGGTGCGGACCGTGGTTTTATTTTCGGTCAGATGAAAAATTCGGTCGAACATTTTAGTATTTAGTGGTTAGTGGCGAGTGGTTACTGAGTTTAGCCCCGGCACTTGCGCCGGGTTGAGCTGTTTTGTAGGACGATTTTTAAAATCGTCCTACATTTGTTTATTGGGTAGCGGGCGACAAGCGGGCGAATCACGGTCTTTGCTCACCCCGGATTGTACGTTAGAATACCAAAGATCGATTACCTGATGCAAGATTAACGAGAGCACCTAAATGAGTGAAAATTACGAAGGCCAACTATACGATAATCGCGAAAGCGAGCCGGAATTCTTTCCGGCTGAACTGGTCGAAATCGTGCCCGCCGCAGCCTGGCAATTCCAGGAAATGCCGCCCCAGCTCGTGGTTCGCAAACGCCGGGTATGGCTGCCGCTCGTGCTGTTTATCGCCACCTGCCTGAGCACCTTATTGGTAGGGATTTTAAATGCCGGGCCTCAAGGCACTTGGCTTCAAATGATTTTTCACGGTCTTCTGTATGCCGTGCCGCTTATGACCATCCTTATCTGTCACGAGATGGGCCATTTCGTGCAGGCCTGGCGAAACGGGGTTTATGCCTCGTTTCCATATTTTATTCCCATGCCTTCTCAAATAGGCACGATGGGAGCGGTCATAGCAATGGAAGCCCGCATGGGACATCGCCGGGCACTTTTCGATATCGGCATCACCGGCCCGCTGGCAGGGTTGATACCAACGATTATCTGCTGCGTGTTGGGGATATATTGGTCCAAGCCTGTTCTAGCAATACATACGCCCGGTCAAGAGTTGTTTGGCACTCCTTTGTTATTTGATATAATAGCTTCTTTAATGGGAAAACAAGTTGCTCCCGGATATGTTTTGAGTATCCCCTCAATCGGATTCGCGGGCTGGGTCGGGCTTCTTATTACAAGCCTGAACTTGATGCCCATCGGTCAACTCGACGGCGGACACGTGCTTTACGCCCTGTTGGGCAGAAAAGCCAACGTGGTTGCCCGAATCCTGCTAGCCCTGGCGGCCGGGGCGGTGGTGTTTTTCGGACTCTACATGTGGATACTGATGATCTTCCTGTTGATCATGATGGGCCCGTCGCATCCGCCCACCGCCGACGACGAAGAACCGCTCGGCTGGCCCAGAATAGTCCTCGGCTGGCTCACGCTGGCCTTCATCCCCATCGGTTTCACGCCCATGCCGTTTAATTTTCAATAGTTGGGGATGTCCCGGCATATAGCTTGACAAATGTCATAAACATGTCATAATAATGTCATGGCAAATGTGACCTTTGAACTGGACGCGGTGGAACAATACGCCCGGCTGCCTGAGCGGATTAAATCTCGCATCACAACTATTATCGAACGTCTGGAACGTTGGCCGAATGTAAGTGGAGCAAAACCGCTGCGGGGAAATCTCGCGGGGCGTTATCGAATTCGCACGGGAGATTATCGTCTGCAATTTTACGTTAAAGGCGCGGAAGTAGTTATTGAGCGGGTGGGACACCGCGATGGTTTTTATAAGGAGTGAACAAACATGATTGGATTACAACACATCGAAGTGGAAGGCAAACGGTTTGTCATATTGCCCGAAATCGAATACGACCGCTTGTGCCGCGAGGCGGGCGAGGCATTAACGGCGGAGAATGATGAACTGCCGCCGCTGCCTAAACCTGATAAGAACGGACGTATTCCGGCCTTGGAGTATGCTCGAATCTCTTTGGCACGGGACTTGATCCGAGATCGAAAAGGCGTCGGTCTAAGTCAACAGAAGCTGGCCGAATTGGCGGGTATACGCCAGGAGACCCTATCGCGAATCGAAACAGGCAAACATACGGCCACCCCAAAAACCGTGGATAAGATCATGCGCGTCATCGAAGCCCGGAGAAAGCGGAAAGGCAAATAGACAAACGGATTATCGGATTTCGTGCGTGCAACGGACATGGAGCGCGTTTGACCGAGAAAAAGGGAACATTTGCATGTTTGGAAAATACTTGGATTATCTCGTTTTACGCCCAATAGCCCATAAGCGAAACATCGCCACGGAAGAGGAGTTGGACAGGCGAGCCGATCAGGTATCGCTTCAATCGGTCGAAAAGGGCGTATTCCGTCTTCAGGAGCGCATTCGGCGATTCCAGGGTTTATTTCCAATCAATCCCGATTTGCGCTATTTGGATATGGGATGCGGCACCGGCGAGATGACCATCGCCCTGGCAAAATTAGGGTGTAAAAATGTAACCGGCGTTGATATCGTGCCTCGCAACATCGCCGCCTGCGAATTTCATTCCAAGCAATTTGGCTTGGGCAATAGGATTCAATTTATTTGCCGGGATCTTAACAATTGGATTCCTCCTGAAAAATTCGATGTGCTTCTATCTTTCGACGCCTTTGAGCACATCGACAATCCGGCATCTTTCCTCCGCAAGATGGCCGACTTTGTTTCTCCCCGGGGAGTCGCTGTTTTGTCTTTTGGGCCGTTGTTTCACTCGCCTTTCGGCGATCACCAATGGGATTTCTATCGTCTGCAAATACCCTGGCGCGGGATCTTGTTCTCGGAAAAGGCCCTGCTAAAAATCCGCCGTGAATGTTTTCGCCCAACCGACCGGGCGGAATGTTTTAAAGACGTCGTCGAAGGCATGAACCGGATGCGGTATTCGGAATTTCTGCGATACGTTCAAGAAGCGGGCTGGCAATTCAGCTTCCTGTCGGTCAATCCATTCCTAAAACGCCTGCCGCCTTTATATTACGCCTCAAACGCGATCGCCCGAATGCCCATTATAAAAGACTATTTTGTGCACAGCATCTATGCCATTCTGCGCCGAGCGTCATAGCAACTGTTCTTATAAAGGTTTAAACCGCCCCGGCCATGGCGGCTTTTTTCCGCTCGAAAATGATTTCTTCTTCGAGATTCTTTGGCAGTCGCTTGTAACTGGCGAATTCCATGGTGAAGGTGCCTTGGCCTTGGGTCATGCTCCTTAGATCGGTGGCGTAGCCGAAGGTTTCGGCAAGGGGGACTTCGCCTTCGATGCGGACGTCCGGGCCGTGAACTTCCGTTGACAATATCAAGCCGCGGCGCGATGTCAGATTGCCCACCACCGAGCCCTGAAATTGCGACGGACATTCGATCTCGATCTTCATCACCGGCTCCAACAGGACCGGCTTGGTTTTCGGAAACGCCTCGCGCATTGCCGTTTGGGCGCAGATTTGGAATGCCAGGTCGGAGCTATCGACTTCGTGATAAGAGCCGTCTTCCAGTGTTACAGACAGTTTGACGACCGGATAACCCGCTATCGGCCCTTTCATGAGCAGCGAGCGAAAGCCCTTTTCCACTGCCGGAATGTATTGCTTTGGCACCCGCCCGCCGGTGACGTCTTCTTCAAAAACGAAATTTTCCTCGGCATCGTCTGGCAACACTTCGAGTTTGCCGACGATGTGTGCGAACTGGCCCGATCCGCCGGTTTGCTTTTTATGCCGGGTATTAAACTTCGCGGCCTGCGTGGGGGCTTCGCGGTAATTGACCCTGGGCGGACTGACCTCGACGGCCACGTTGTACTCGCGGCGGATGCGTTCCACGTAAATGTCCAGATGCAATTCGCCCATGCCGGCTATGATCGTCTCGCCGGTTTCCTCGTCGGTCGAGACGTGCAGCGTGGGATCCTCGCGCCGGAAACGGTGCAGGGCCTTGCTCAGCCGGTCGGCCCCGTCGCGGGTCATGGGCGCGATGGCCATGCGTATGACCGGCTCTGGCACGAACATCCCCTGCAACTGGCAATAGTTCGGTTCCGAGGCGTAGGTATCGCCGGATGCGCAATCCACGCCCAGCACGGCCACAATATCGCCGGCCGAGGCTTCGTCGATATCTACGCGCTCGTCGGCGTGCATACGCACAATGCGTCCGAAGCGTTCCTTGCGCCCGTTTCGCTGGTTGTAGTAGCTTTCGCCCTTTTTAATGCTGCCTTGATAGATCCGCATGAATGTGAGCGTGCCGTAAGGATCCTCGACCATTTTAAATGCCATGGCCGCCATCGGCTTCTCGGGATTGGGCGTCAAGATGATTTCGTGGATGGGTTCTTTTTTGGAAAAGGCCTTGATTTCCGCGTCCAAAGGCGAGGGCAAAAGGCGGACCACGGCGTCTAACAACGGTTGCACGCCTTTGTTGCGATACGCCGAACCCAGAAAAACAGGCGTGAATTCCAACTCCGCCACTGCCAAGCGGGTAACACTGTAAATCAACTCTTCGGGCACGGG
>JBEKGL010000190.1:0-7071 GCA_050012815.1 Thermoguttaceae bacterium | reverse complement strand
GGTCGTCTGATAAAAGCTTAGCACGCAACAACATACAACGATGCCGGCCAGCAGCAATCCCCATCTAAACGGGCGATTCATGACATATATCCTTTCGTATTAAGGGGTTTCGGTCCATTTAACAATTTCCCAACGTAGTGCCCCGTCGATGGAATTGATCGCTAAAACCGAGGCGTTGGGAGTGGGCCAATGATAAGTAATAGAAGTAGTATCGGGCTGGATGGTCAATAGCGGTTTTGGATTTCGGCTGTAATTGCCCATGTATACCGGAAAATACGGTATCCCGGAGTACCGCTGCAACCAAAAATAATAGTAGTAGTAAGTCCAACTGATCGTATTCCAAGGCAGGCGCTCTTTGATGTAAAATATCTTGCTTATGACGCGGCCGGTGATGGCGAAGGTTTGCAGTTCAGAAGCCTTTGCTATCGTGAAGGTGTTAAAAACGGCGACCAATCCCTTGATGCTGCTCGAACTAACCGTCGAGTTCACGGTTAAGTTATTGCATATAATCGCCGGCAGCCGGATAGACGTGCCCGCGCCGAATAAGCCCGGGAGTTCCACCGGTTCAAAACTGATATTGGCGCCGTCAAGTGTGAGACTGTTTTTGCAGAACAGCGAACCTTTAATAGTCACGCCACTTTTTATCGTCAGGCTGCCGGCGTAATAAAATATACCCAGCGGATTGGTCAAGGGGTCCGGGCCAAGGGTGACCGACTGGAGGTTGTTGGATACCAGCGGAATCGAATAAGTCGGCCCCCCGGGATAAATCTGGTATGTGGAAAAGCCGCTGGGTTGCGTCCAATCGCTGCCTGCCGTGGCCGCGGTAAGCGACGATGCCGTCACGCCCAAATATCCCGTTAATGCGGTCAACTCGGTGCCGTCCATTGTGCTGCTGACATAGCGCACGGTACCGGTAAACGGCCGGTCGTCCGAATACCCGCCGGAACGCATCGAGTTCAAGTGGCTTAGATAACACACCCAAGAATCGGAAGTGTCCGGATAATTCGGCGCGATTTTCAACGCGCCTTGAATCCGCACCGATCCCGACATCTGGCAAGGAATGTCGATCTCAAACGGCTGTTGATGTGTTTGATAAACCATAAACTGTTGCATCGTGCTCCAATCCGACGGTTCAGTGCTCAATTGCCGCGGAACAAGACGAACCACCGCGGAAATCTGATATGTGCTAACGTTCTGCGTGTTGACCGGATCGATGGACTTGCCAGTCACCGATATCGTGCCCCGAAACGGATAATCATTATAGTCTGAACTGCTGGATGTCAGCGAAGCATCGCCAAAGGTGTAGGTCGCGGTGAAACTTTCCGAGGTCGAGAGCGTGCCGGTCAAAGTTGAACCGAATCCCGCCCAACTGCTATTTTGCATTTTTTTCAGGGCCATCGTCATGCCGGTTACCGCGGTCTGTTGCGCGACGGCCCGGCGATCGGAATTTCTCTGCACCATAAACGCCATGTTCTGCGTTCGCACCGCCGCGTAAGAAATGACAAGCGTTAACGTGATAAGCAGCAGCACCAGAAACACGGCTACGCCTCGGCGGCGCCGGTAATTTCCAGGCCGATACCGGCCGCAATGCACGGACAACGGCGATTCATCGGGAATATGGAACATATCCAGGTGCTTTATTGACGATGCATTTGGTAATATAATGACGCCGATCCGAAAAAGGGGACCGGCACTAGGTTTGCAGCGGTTGCCGAGCCGTTGGGCGCTTTCGGGATGAGTTGCAACTCCATCCGAACCCAAACATGGCGCATTCCGGTCTGCCATCCGTAAAATCCTTGAGGCCACGGCAGGTCCTTCCAATTAACCAGACTAGCCATAAAGTTGCTCCAATCATCTTGCGACGGTCGAAGACGCGTTTCAAATCGCACCGCTCCGCGCTTCGGCGAGCCCGAGGCGGTCGCAATCGCACAGGACCGCAGCAAATTGGTAAGAGTCACGATCTTCGATTGAGAATTCGTCTTGATCGACGCGATTTCGCTTAGCCATGTGGCGGTGTCAGTTATGGCCGGAACGGTTCGCGTATCGTTGGGCGCCGTGATCTCCACCAACTGATTGGGATTACTCGGATGTGGACAATAGATGACCAATTCGCAATACTCCGGCAGCCCGGTGGGAGCCGCCGCTGTGCCGCTGGGACGCCACACGACCAGCGTGTCCGAATAGCGCCAATTATTGACTGTTTCCGCGACCACGATGCAGCCGGGGAATTGCTCGTTGGCCGTGGCCCCGTAAATCGCCCGCGTAATGCGATCCAGCGCCACCTGGGCGTGCTGCGTGGCGGCGCCGTAGCCTTCGCTGTATTCAAATCCCTGTTCCAACGCGTGGGTCAATCCCGCCAACGTTCCAACAATCAAGGCCATAATCGACATCGCAATCAGCAGTTCCAATAAGGATAAACCGCTTAAATGCTCGGACAATGCGGCTTGCCGCGGCGACGATAATGGATATTCATTGCATCGGCGGAACATAGGATAACACTCGTTTGAGGGTGGCAAGCAGTTGAGTTCCTTGGGCCGGATCATTATACGTAATGCGAACCTCAACTACGCGATAATCGCTCGTCTGACCCGTGGCCAACTTGGTGCTCAGATTAGACTCGCTAACATAATAAACGTCCACCTCTTGTTGCCAATTGTCCAGAAAACCGGCGGGAACCTGAAACAGTGTGTTCCGCTGGCCGCCCGCGCCATCGTCCTTGCCCAGGGCGATTCCGTAAAAATCCTTGGGCGCTTTGGTGCGCAATCCGTTATAATCGTCGCTATCGTCGAACAATTGCCGCGTGCCGCCCGTTGTCTCCCCGGTTTCCGGCCCTAGCACCGTGGAATAAGGATTCCCGCCCGATTCAAAATACACGCAACCGACGATTTCGTCCATTAATTGTTGGGCCATGCCGCGGGCAATCGCGGCGTACATGCCCTTTTTGGTAGTTTCCACCGACGTGGTCGTGCCCAACAACAAGATGCTGCCCGCCAATGCCGCGATGGTAATTGCCAACATCGCTTCCACCATGGTGAAAGCGGACGCGTTTCGGCGACGTTTGGCGATCGATCGGCGGATCATGAATGTATGAACTTATCGTCTATTCGAAAACAACAAATAAAAAAGGCACGGCAAGGTCCCCTCTAGCTCCTAGCTTTCCCCGCCGTGCCCTAGACCGAAGCTCATTTACATGGCCCCGGTTCATGTGAACTATAGATTTGTCTTGCGAGGAGTCAAATTACGCGTCCGGGCGCCTGTTTCTTTATTGGAAATTCACGAAGATACCGATTAAATCCGCCAAAATAATCGGTGCAATGAATCGCGTTGTTGCCAAATTGCCACACGTGATGAATACCGGCAACCTGCAATCGTCCGCGATGTTGGCATCCGGCAACCATGCCTCGATATACTATATCCAATCCAGCCCGAAATCCAGCGCGGCCGGCGAGTGCGTAAGGGCCCCGACGCTTATCCGCTCGATTCCGGTTTCGGCAATCTGCCGAACGCTGGAAAGCGTAACGCCTCCCGAGGCCTCAAGTTCCACATTTGGATTTATTTTATTGCGGCGCGCGACCGCTTCGCGGAGCTGTTCGACGGACATATTATCCAGCAAAATGATATCCGGAGCGGCGGGCAGGACCTGTTCGAGTTGATCTATAGTATCTACTTCCACTTCGATGATTATCGCGGAAGGATCGTTTTTTGCCTCGTGTTCGGTAATATAACGCCGCGCGCGCAACACCGCTTCGGCCGGCGTGTAGCTTGAAGTTTCCCCAAGAGAATTCGCGCCCCAGGCCAGATGATTGTCTTTGATGAGCACGGCATCGAACAACCCGCCGCGATGATTCCATCCTCCGCCGCATCGCACGGCATACTTTTCCAGCCGGCGCCATCCGGGCGTGGTTTTTCGGGTGTCGAAGATCCGCGCACCGGTCCCGGCCACGAGTTCCACGTATTTGCGCGTCAAGGTGGCAATGCCCGACAGCCGGCCGAGATAATTCAACAGCAACCGTTCGGCGGCAAACAAGCCTTGTGCCGGTCCGCGGATGACGCCCATGCGTTCACCCTGCTTTATGGTTTGACCGTCGCTTTTCTCGGGCGACCAGTTAAGACTTTGATTGACGGCGGCCAAAATGGTTCTCACCCCGGACAAACCGGCAGCCACTCCCGGTTGTCTTGCCATAATCGAAGCCTGGCCGACTGCATCCAAAGGAACAAGCGAACGGGTCGTCAAATCGCCGGCACGGCCCAAATCTTCATCGATCGCCAATCGCATCAATGCTTGCCAGTCTGTCTGCATAAGGTCGTCCCATCGGCATTGGTGAAATTCTTTTTTCACGTAATTGGCTCCAATAGCGGATCGTAATTGCGGGGATGGTATAAGTTGGTCAAAACCATTATACTTGATACAATTAAATATGGAATTATATCAACATCAATACTGATTTATTATAATTATGTCGTCACCTGCCCCGCGCCCCTCGCCTCTAAAGCCTAGCCCCTGGTTGTTGCGACTTGCCGATCAATCGATCGTGGCGGTGTTGCTGCTATTGGCCTTGGCGGCGATTGGGGGCTGGTGGATTTCCTCGGGCGGCCCGGGGAATAAATTGGCCGAAGCCGATCAGGCCAAACAGCGCACGGCCCGCTTCCAGGTTGATATCAACTCCGCCGATGAGCCTGAATTGAACCAGTTGCCCGGCATCGGCGATACGCTCGCGCGGCGGATTATCGAAACCCGGAAAACCGCCGGCCCATTTGCCGAAGCGGACGATCTCCGCAACGTGAAGCGCATTGGACCCAAGATAATGGAACGCATCCGCCCATATTTGCTGCCATTGCCAAAAGATAAAAACGCGACAAGCAAATGAAGTATGGATATAATTCTTGTGAAAGCTATCCCTAATCCCTAATCCCCAATCCATATCACCTAGTCCCGTGTTCCAACTAGTAAGCCCATTTCAACCCGCCGGAGATCAACCCCAGGCCATCGAAGCCTTGATAGCCGGGCTGCAGGCCGGCAAAAAAAATCAGGTTTTGATGGGCGTAACCGGTTCGGGCAAGACTTTTACCATGGCCAACGTCATCCAGGCGATTGGGCGGCCCACGCTGGTCATGTCGCACAACAAGACGCTGGCCGCCCAACTCTACAGCGAATTCAAGGAATTTTTTCCGCACAATGCGGTTCACTATTTCGTAAGTTACTACGATTATTATCAACCCGAGGCATATATTCCCCAGCGCGACATCTATATCGAAAAAGACGCCGCGATCAACCAGCAGATCGACCGCCTGCGCCTGGCCGCGACCAGCGCGCTTGTAAGCCGCGACGATGTAATCATTGTGGCCAGCGTGTCGTGCATTTACGGACTAGGCTCGCCCGAGGATTATCGGGCAATGATGGTCGGATTGGAGGTGGGGCAGACCGTGGATCGCGACCTCGTGCTGGCCAAGCTGGTCGATATCCAATACGAGCGGAACGATTTTGAATTTCAGCCCGGCAAATTCCGCGTGCGGGGCGACTGCGTCGAGGTTTGGCCCACATACGAGGAAACCGCCTTTCGCCTTGAGTTCTGGGGCGACGAGGTTGAACAGCTCTCGATCATCAATCCGGTAAGCGGCGAAGTCGTCGAACGCGCGGAGCGGATGTTTGTCTACCCTTGCAAGCACTTCGTCATGCCCGAGGAGCGCATACAACAGGCCGTGGATGAAATCCGCAAGGAATTAAAAGATCGCTTGGAACAGTTCACGGACCAAGGCAGAATGCTCGAAGCCCATCGTCTTAGCGCGCGCACGCGTTACGACATCGAGATGATGCAGGAGGTGGGATATTGCCCGGGGATCGAAAATTACAGCCGCCCGCTTTCCGGGCGCCCGCCCGGCTCGCCGCCCGACACTTTATTCAGCTTCTTTCCCCATGATTTTATGCTGTTTGTCGACGAATCGCACGTAACGGTGCCGCAAGTACGCGGTATGTACGCCGGCGATCACAACCGCAAGGCAACGCTGGTCGAACACGGCTTCCGCCTGCCCAGCGCATTGGATAACCGCCCGCTGAGGTTCGAGGAATGGGAGTCGAAATTCAAGCAGGCGATTTTCGTTTCGGCCACGCCCGGGCCGTACGAGTTGGAAAAAACCGGCGGGCAAACGGTCGAACAGGTAATCCGTCCCACCGGTCTTTTGGATCCGGAAATCGAAGTCGCCCCTGCCCGAACCCAGGTGCCGCATCTTTTGGGGCAGATCAAATTGCGAGCCAAAGCGGGCGAACGCGTTCTAGTTACTACCTTGACCAAGCGCCTTGCCGAAGACCTGTCGGCCTATTTCGGCAAGCAAGACGTCCGCTGCAAATGGCTTCACAGCGATCTGGACGCCTTTGAACGCGTGGAACTGCTCCGCGACCTGCGCCAGGGAAATTTTGACGTGCTGGTGGGAGTAAACCTGCTGCGCGAAGGATTGGATCTGCCGGAAGTTTCCCTGGTGGCCATCCTCGATGCCGATAAGGAAGGATTCTTGCGGAGCGAAACCTCACTAATGCAGACCATCGGCCGCAGCGCCCGAAACGTCAACGCCAAGGTGATGCTGTATGCCGACAAGGTGACCAACTCGATGCAACGGGCGATCGAGGAGACCTGCCGCCGCCGCGAGATGCAAAAAATTTACAACACCGAGCACGGCATCACTCCGGAGACGATCCGCAAGGGCATCCGCGCGGGCATCGAGGCGGAGTCCGCCGCACATGCCCGATCCAACGCCGCGGTGGGCCGCGCAGACGAGGCCCAATATATAACAGAGGAATATCTGGACGAACTGGAAGCCGAAATGATGGCCGCGGCCGAGGGACTGGAATTTGAACGGGCGGCTGCGCTTCGCGATCGAATCATACAGTTACGCGAACAAATGGGCAAATCCCTGGATCAGGCGGTGATCCGTCATGCCACTCGAGAGGAGCGCGGCCGACGCCGTAAAAAACATCCACCCGGCGGTAAAATCCCCCGGCCAAAAAAAACGTAGGTTTACGTCTATTTATTGAGTCCCAGGTAATGAATGTCGCATGTGGAGCAGGTTGCCAAACCT
>JBEKGL010000189.1:0-7093 GCA_050012815.1 Thermoguttaceae bacterium | reverse complement strand
ATGGCATCGAGTTCGGCCTTTAGGCGGGGGATGATTTCTTCATAGGAAAAAGCCCCCAGCGTGGTGCTGCCGCGCTTTAGATTGACGGAATTTTTTCCGCACCACAGGCCCAGGTCGGCCTTGTCGGTTTCGCCGGGGCCGTTGACACGGCAGCCCATCACGGCGATGGTGACGGGATAGGCCGCGGCATAGAGCGTGGCCTTGCGGACTTGTTGGGCAAGTTCGCAAAAGGCGTCGTTCTCGACCCGGGAGCAACTGGGACAACTTATTATCTCCAGGTGCTTTTTTAGATCGTGTTCCGCGCGGCGATAATATTCCTCGCCCAGCAGCCGGCCGGCGAGTACGTCGGCCAGGATTTGTTGGCCAGCCAGGACTTCTTCGTGTTTTCGGGCAACCGGCACGGTAAGCGATACCCGCAGCGTATCGCCTATACCAACCGATAATAATTGTTCAAAGGCCAATCGCGTTTTGAGAATGCCTTCGGGCGGCATACCGGCCTCGGTCACGCCCAGGTGCAGCGGCACGTCTGGTCGCTCCGCGGCAAAACGGCGATTGATTTCCACTACCCGGGCAGGATCGGAGTCTTTCAGCGATACGCAATACCGCATAAAACCCAGGCGGTCGAGCAGTTCGCAATGCTCCAGTGCGCTTTCCAGCATGGGACTGATTTGATCGTGGGGGTCGAATTTTTCCCGCTTGGCCGCGTCGACCGACCCGCAATTCACGCCAACGCGCAGGGCGCAATCGTGCCGGCCGGCGGCGTCGACTAAAAAACGGACTTTATCCTGCCAGGGTTTTTCCGGCTCGTAGTGATATAGATGGCCGGGATTATAGCGGATTTTGTCGATCCAAGGCGCGGCATCGGCAGCCAGGCGATAGTTCTCTTGCAGATCGACCGATAGATTCGCGGCGGTGCGGCCGCGGATTTCGGCCAGAGCCCGGCAGTCGCGGATGTTATCCACAGCGATCCGCACCACGCCCGCCCCGGCCGCGGAAAGTTGCTCAACCTGGGCCGCGGTGGCTTCGATATCCGCGGTCCTGGTGGCGCACATGCTCTGCACCACGATGGGATGCCCGCTGCCGATAGTCACGGACCCGATGCGCACGGCTCGTGTGGGATTGCGGATTATTGAAGCGGTACCAGTATTCATTGGCAATATAACTGAAAGGGGTTTTTACTCCTCGACGTGAAATTCTTCAGGTGTCATGAATTTTCTGGCGGCGTGGCGAATGTGCAAGATATGAACTTCCCGTCCGCGAATGGTATAGAGTGCGCGATAGATACCGCCGCGGCGACCGTAAAGAAGTTGGCGAATTTTTACTCCTATAAATTTGCTTTCCGGCGCTACTTCACAACGCTCGGGATTGGTTTCGAGAGAGTTCAACGCTTTCACAAAATGATTGAACCAGCCGGCGGCACGCACTGGAGAATGTTCGGCTATCCAGCGATAAGCCTCTTCCAGATCGGCCAATGCCGAAGGTTGGATAATCAGCTTGTACTTCATTTGCCCCGGGGAATTTGATATTTTTTACGGAGTTTTTCAAATGCCTGTTCCGCGGGAAGGCCTTCGCCGCGTTCAATTGACGATAGTCCTTGGCGGATGCCCATCACCGCTTCGGCTTGGTCGATTAAGTTTAAAAGGTTTTGATAGGATTTAGCATCCTGGACTACAATTTCCGCTTTGCCGTTGATAGTCAACACCACGGGCCGTCCGGTGCGTTTGAGTTGTCCTATAACTGCCACGGAATCTCGTTTGAAGTTCGAAAGCGGTTTGATGTCGCGGCTTATGTCCAACATTTTGGTCTCCTTGCATCTTATTTGCATCATATATGCACTAGATATTATATGAGCGGGATTCTATCTGAGTCAAACATAATTAAAAAGTACGCGAGATTTAAATTGGAGAATCTGCGACAACTTTACCGATAATACGATCGACTTTGGATGCTAGAACTAGCATTCAAAAACCGTCTCTTCTACATAAATACTTATCAGTAAAGATGTTACGTCTTTTCGTTGTATTGCTGTGTGTGATGCTATCCGGCTGTTCGATGCTGCCGGAGATGTCGCGTCAGCCGCAGTTGCACAATCCGTTTCCGCAACTTTGTAAGGTTGCGGTTGCGCCGTTTTTCAATCTGACCAACGAGCCGACATTAGATGGCCGCAAGGTAGCGATTGCCTATTTTAACGAGCTTCAATCGATACCGGGTTTTGAAGTTGTACCGGTGGGTGTGGTGGAAACGGCTATGCGTGAGCACAAAATCGAGTTACGCGGACCTACCGAGGCTCGCCGTCTTGCCCAGATCCTCAAGGTCGATGCCGTGGTTATTGGGGCCGTGACCGATTACTTCCCGTATTATCCGCCGCGAATGGCCTTGCAGGTTGAGTGGTATTCCGCCAATCCCGGATTCCATCCCATTCCGGCCGGATATGGATTGCCTTGGGGGACGCAAGAGGAAAAAGACATTCCGGGACCGTTGATTTTCGAGGCCGAATTTGCCTTGGCCAAGGCCCAACTAAAAACACAAACCCCGCCGCTGCCGGCAACGCCCGAACCCGAAGCGCCAAAGGTTCGCGGCGCAGAGCCGGGCAACAATTCATCGCCGTACGATACCCGCGGAAATTCGCAGGGCGAGGGCGGCAAAAGGTCTGAACCCGCGGGTCTTGACGGCAACCGGGGAGTGCAACCCCTGCAATATACCGCTACGGTCGATGCAGTCGACACAAGCGTCCCAGCCCGTACAGGCGTAGCCGGACTTCCGCCGGACTGGCCCGATGCCCGGGGATTTATCCCTCCGCCGCCGCGCAGCGAGCCTCCGCCCAGCGTGCTCAGCAATGCGCCAGTATTGCGTCACACAAGGACTTACAACGGCAACGACATGGAATTTACCACTGCACTTAGCAGTTATTATGCATTTCGCGACGACGCCCGATTTGGGGGCTGGCAAAGTTACCTAACGCGCAGCGACGACTTTATCCGATTTTGTTGCCACATGCACATCAGCGAAATGCTCACTGCCCGGGGCGGAGCAGGCGAATCTCGATTGACGTGGCGACACATGAATATCCGATAAAAGAATAGGAAAGACTCGAATCACATGGAGTTGCGTGATTCGGGCGATCGGCCTTAAAACCGGGCTGATCCGCCGCGGCGTGTGGCAAACTGCCGTCCGCGAGCGTGCCGAATCGTGCAACTCCATTTCGGCCAAATATGCCCGGGCAAAGAGGCGTCGGCGGCCGCAACGGACATTGATATGCCAGGAGACAGCAGAGGTGAGCCAAGACATTAACGTGTTAGCACTGGTAAAAGGGGCGGAGCGTTACGTATTCTTGTACGACGACGCCAGCCGTGCCGAAACATTGCGCACGCTCGGCCGCTATGCCTCGAATCCGGAGTTGAGCTTCACCTGGTACGACGCGGCGGTCTTAAGCCAGAAAATCCGCCAGGACACGCAGAAGTTTCAACCGGCGTCGCGTTTCGAGATTCCCATGCCCGCCGATCCCGATGAATTCTGATAATTCATGCGTAACGCCATCGCCCGGTTTCTGCAATATCTGCGCGTGGAGCGCAACGCTTCGCCATACACGCTAAAGAGTTATCGCGAGGATCTTATCGCCTTGGCCGATTATCTGGCCGAAGCCTCCGGCGGCAAAACGCCTTTGCCCGGCGATATAACGGTCCTCGATTTGCGCGGGTACGTGGCGGCCATGCACGAGGCGGGCTACGCCAAAACCACCATTGCCCGGCGACTGGCCTCGCTGAGGAGTTTTTTCCGCTTCGGCCAGCGCGAGGGATGGACGAAATCGAATCCGGCAAAGCCGCTTCGCAATCCGCGCAAAGGCCGGTCGTTGCCGCACTTTCTTTCGGCCGAGGACATCGGCCGCCTGCTGGAATCGCCGCCGGCCAACGATCCGATGGGCCTGCGCGACCGGGCGATTCTGGAAACCATGTACTCGGCCGGACTGCGGGTAAGCGAAGTCGTGGGACTGGACGACGGCGATCTGGATTTCGAGGCCGACGTGCTGAGGGTCCGCGGCAAAGGTCGGCGCGAGCGACTTTCGCCCGTGGGATCGTACGCCGTTCGCGCGATCAGACGATGGCTAAGCATTAGGAAATTAAGTGCCCGGGAGCCGGCCGGGGCGTCCGCTCCGGTGTTCGTCAATAAATTCGGCCGGCGGTTGACCGTGCGGAGCGTAGGTCGGATGCTGGAAAAGTACCTGAAAACGAGCGGTCTGGACGCCCGCACCACGCCCCATTCCTTGCGGCACAGTTTTGCCACGCATCTGTTGGACCGCGGTGCCGATATCCGCAGCGTGCAGGAACTCTTAGGCCACAAAAGCCTGGTGACCACGCAAATCTACACCCACGTAAGCTCCTCCGCCTTGCTCCAAGCCTACCAAAAAGCACATCCCCGGGCGAATTAAAAGGGTTCAGGGTTCAGGGTCCAGAGCATTGTATGTGTGGATTGCATGAGATAGTTGGCAAAATGGCTAGTAATCGTTTTGATCTTCAATTTTATTCATATTACCGGATTGGGACGTTTCTCGACCTAACACAAACCATCTTTCAAGCACTTCGATAAGCTGTTGGCGGATGCGATCATCACTAGTCCTGCTTTCTATAAGTTCCCTGAAACGCTCCATGACAATCGAAATGCGGCGATCAGCGCGATCCAAAAGCTTTAGGCAGGGGCTTAAGTCGGCGGGGAGTTTGACTTCGCCGTTAATTCCCAAATTTGCCAAGCGGGCGACAAGTTCAGCCTGTCCGCGAGATTGGCAGTCCAAAAAACTTTTACGGCTCTTCCCGAAAAAAACCGTGTTCGGCGAAAACATCACGTCTTCGGAAATAGCCGCCGGATGCTCTTCGGGGATAATCACCAAAGAATTTGACTCCGGCAGTTGTCCGATCCATTCGGCCAAGGGAGTCGCGTCTTCGAGTTGTGCGGCGTCCCAAATATCGGCCGCCAAGTCATGGGCGTTGAAACGTTTATTATTCGATACCGCACGCTGTGTCATTTTTTGTATTTCAACTACCCGAATATCGCGGAAGTGCCTGGCAGTGGCTTCGTAAAGTCGGTCGATCAAGTTTAGTCGTTCTTGTGGATCGGAAACGCCCAACAATTCAAATACGGCGTCGTCCAACTCTCGACGGTCGTCTTGTCGCAATTCGTTCGAGAGCACAAGCGGCCCGGATGCCAACTTTCTGGCGCGGTCGGGCGAGTGACAGTCCATTAATTGTTCTTCAAGCAGTCGGCCTACGTCGCGTTTGGCCATGTGGGCAAGTGCGTTAGAAAGGCGTTTGGCAATATTGGGCGATACACCTCGCGGATCGGGCACTTCCAACAAGTTTACATCCACTACTTCGGTCTTGAGATTGCCTTCTGTTCCGGCAAATCGGCCATAGAAAGTTTTAAACAGTCCTACAAGTGTTGAGTTCAATATGGCTATAAGTGAAGTTTGTTCGCGGGCGGTCAGGCTATCCGACGCAACATCAAATAGGTTGTGATTGCAAATCAGACGTTCAGGATTGCTTGCAATAATGTGACGATATTGTTGCGCCATAGGCCAGAAGGCGATACCGGGGCGGACTAAACCGGTCAGGTCGTACCATGGGTCGCGGGCGGCGCATGTTGAACGTTGGGGTATGGGGACCGGCTTCGACTTGCTTGAAGCAAACGTAACAGTCATACCATATCGGAGGTAGCGCCATACCCAAGGGGCCTTTGTCTTGAGTTTGTTCATCGACTCGCCTACCAAGAGGACTACGCGGTCAAGGTCGGCGGCGCGGACAATGGGCCGATCCACTTTCATTAAACTGTGTACTTCCGTGGCGATGTATTTTGATTCGATCGGATGAACGCTTCCATCGCCAGCTTTGATAATTTTCAGTTTACCTGAGACAAGGTCAATTCTGGGCGCACCGCCGGCGTTTTTGCGGAACTCGCGGTCGGTTTCATGCGCGTCGAGCAAGTCGTGTGTAACGTCTTTGGGCATGAAGAAGGCATCGCAACCGCTGGTTATACCACGTCGAATTGTCGTCACTTCACCCAAGGCGACAAATCGCTTACCGAACCGACGCATGACTTCGAAGTAGATATCGGGAGCGCGTAGGTATCGGCCCCATTTTCCGGCACAATAGGAAACTTGTTCCGTTCTACAGCAATGGGTTTGGCCGTTAGCATCCAAGATTTGTTTCTCGCCGTTGGCCAATTCTTCTTCTTCGACTTCATCCGTAGTATCCATAACTTCGATGGCACCCAATATCGATCCGGCCCGAACGCCGTCGGCCCAAAGATCTTTTTGCGACTTAATAATTATGCGTAAATCATTGTCTTGTCGATCATCTTCGGCTTTTAGGATTCTTTTTCGCAGGTTTTCAATTGCTTCTTGGCGTTCGTCTTCATCTTGGCCGGGCGGGACGCCGATGATGTCGGCGATTTTTCGGTCAAATCGCACAAATCGCACGCGGTTTGCCATGCGTGCCGACTCGTCCTCGCATAATTGTAGGATTGTCACGCAAGTTTTGACGCGGGCGTCTTCAAACCAAGGTTCCGCGGCGCTTTCCATAATCGCCAGGATGCGAAAGTGGCTTAGTATCCAGCCTTGAAGGGCAAAGCCGTATTCGACATCCAGCCATGACGAGCTTGTGAGAAAACCAAAGTAGCCGTCGGATTTTAGCAGCCTGGCCGCCGCCGGCCAGAAGTAGCAGTGCAAGTCGCTTCGGCCGCTCAATTGCAAACCGGGCCAAGCGTTACTGGCAATATACCCAAATCGAGCTTTTTCCTTTTTCTCAACTTTCTCCTGACGCACATAGGGCGGATTGCCTACTATGGCGTCAAGTTTGGGCAATGGAACTGATTGATGGCCGCCGGTATTGTTGGGGATTTGGCAAAATGGTTTGGAAGGAGTGAAATCGAAGAAATTTCGGCGAGCAATACGGGGGTAGTTTGCTTCGTCGTTGATTTCGCGTGCGGCCAGGTTCAATGTGGCCAGGTGTGCGGGGTATAGGGCGATGTCGCAACCAAAGAGTTCACTAATAAGGTCAATATGTGGGCGGTTTTGGTCGAGATGGCGTTTTCGATAGTATGCGCG
>JBEKGL010000188.1:0-7095 GCA_050012815.1 Thermoguttaceae bacterium | reverse complement strand
CGGCCAATGGGAGGCCGATAGCGCCAAGTGGGGCGAAAACTATCCGCGCGAATACGCGTCGTACAAGGAAATGTTCGACCATTCTAAGCACACGAAATACGTCGGCCCGTCTCCGCGCGATTATCTGGCCGATACGCCCGCCAACGTGATCCTGTTTGCCGGGTATGGTTTTGCCAAGGAGTACAATCAAGCCCGGGGACACGTTTATGCGATCGAGGACGTGACAAAAACCAAGCGGGTCAACCAGACAACGGCGGCGACTTGCTGGACCTGCAAAAGTCCGGATGTACCGCGTCTGATGGCCGACGTCGGCCCGGAAAAATTCTACGGCGGCAAATTCACCGATTTCAAGGAGCAACTCACCCATCCGATCGGCTGCCTCGATTGCCACGAACCAAACACAATGAAGCTCCGCATATCCCGGCCGGCGCTCCGCGAGGCGTTCCAACGGCAAGGCAAGGACGTGGACCAGGTTTCGCACCAGGAGATGCGCACCTTGGTGTGCGCCCAGTGTCACGTGGAGTATTATTTCAAACCCGAGGGAAATTATCTCACATTCCCTTGGGATAAAGGCACAACGCCCGAGCAAATGGATGAGTACTTTACCGCGGTCGATTTTTCCGATTGGACCCATGCCGTAAGCAAGGCCAAGATGGTTAAGATGCGGCATCCCGATTACGAGGTCTATCGGACCGGCGTTCACGCCTATCGCAACATCGCCTGCGCCGACTGCCACATGCCGTACCGAACCGAGGGCGGAGCGAAATTTACAGATCATCACATCCAAAGCCCGCTGTTGAATATCGCAAACTCTTGCGTGGTTTGCCATCGCTGGAGTGAAGAAGAGATAAAATCCCGGGTGGAAGCGATCCAAGACAAAGTGCATCAAGGCCGCGGCCTGGCCGAAACGATGCTGGCCAAAGCCCATCTGGATATTGCCGCCGCCCAACAGGCCGGGGCAAGCGACGAAGAACTATCCGACGTGCGAAAGCTCGTCCGCCAAGCGCAATTGCGTTGGGACTACGTGGCCGCCAACAACGGCATGGGCTTCCATTCGCCGCAGGAGTGCATGAGGATTTTGGAAACTTCCGTGGATCTTGCCGGCCAATGCCGCATCGAGTGCGCCCGCATTTTAGCCAAGCACGGCATAACCGACCCGGCAAAATATCCCGATATAAGCAGCAAGGAAAAGGCCCAGGCGGTGATAAAGCAATTCATCGACGGCACTCCACCAAAGATGCTGTAAAATGAATCCAAGTATTGAGTACGCTCGCGGCCATAAGGGCGCCGTGTTCCGTGAAGGCGTTAGGCAAAACAGGCGAAAAACGCAGGCGGGAGAGGTGGTCGCAATTTGCGACCACCTCCGCTTTTTCGGCGGCGGTTAACGAAAACAAAAAATTCTCGGGAAACCTTTTGCGATTGCGTTTTACTTGTTCATTTAATCGTTTGGTGGTAACACCGTAGAGTTCCGCCAGATCGGCATCCAAGAGCGCCTTTTGCCCGCGTATCAGTAGAATCCGCGGCTCGATCTTTTCCACCAAGATCAATTCCGTTGATTTCTTTTTAGGTGCCATGATTATACAGGACCTGCTTGTCCGTAAATATTGGTTTCCAAAAATCGATGGACAAAAATAGGATTATTGCACTTCCACCTGCCCACGACAAGCGTGGGCATGGCACCGGGTGATCTGGATATCAACATCTTCCGACCGTGACCAAACCGCGACCACTGGTCGCGGCTTTACAGCTAGTTACGTCTATTATTATTTGATTCCAAACACTATCCCAGCATTTCCCGAAACTGCCCGAACAAATAATTGCTATCGTGCGGGCCGGCGGAGGCTTCGGGGTGGTATTGGACGCTGAAGGCGGGCAGGGTTTTGTGACGCATGCCTTCGACGGTGTTGTCGTTCAAGTTTAGATGAGTGATTTCCAACTCCGCGGGCAGCGAATCGGCATCTACTGCAAAGCCATGGTTCTGCGTGGTGATCTCCACCCGACCGGTGAGCTTGTTCATCACGGGCTGGTTCGCCCCTCGATGGCCGAATTTTAGTTTGTAGGTTTTCGCACCGCAGGCCAAGGCCAGGAGTTGATGGCCCAGGCAGATGCCGAAGATCGGCTTTTTGCCCAACAGGTTGCGGATGGTTTTTTGAGCGTAATCCAAAGGCTCCGGATCGCCGGGACCGTTCGATAGGAACACGCCGGCGGGATTGTACGAAAGCACTTCCTCGGCCGTGGCCGTGCCGGGCAGGATGGTCACGCGGCAGCCAGAGTCGAACAGCCATCGGGCGATGTTCCACTTCATGCCGTAGTCCAAGGCCACGACTAGAGGCGAATCCAGGTCAACTGGTTTTGAACCGTTCGGACGCAGCCGGGTCCAAGGGCTTAACGGCTCGTGCCACTCGACTGGTTTTTTGGGGATCACTTCGCGGACCAGATCGCGCCCGACCAGGCCCGGACTGGCCTTGGCCTTGGCCACTAGGCTGGCGTCGTCCAGATCGACGGTCGACAGAACGCCTTTCATCGCGCCTTGGGTGCGAATGCGCCGGACCAGAGACCGGGTGTCGATGCCTTCCAGACCCACGATGTTATTTTGGGCAAGATAATCGCCCAGTTCGCCGTCGGCCCGGAAATTGCTCACCCGGCGGCTGTGCTGACGTACGATAAACCCGGCAAGCTGCGGTTTATGGCTTTCCACGTCCTCGGCATTTACGCCATAGTTGCCGATTTCGGTGTAGGTCATGGTGACGATCTGCCCGCGGTAGCTCGGATCGGTCAGTATTTCCTGGTACCCAGTCATCGAGGTGTTAAAGCACACTTCGCCGTCTACTTCGCCTTCGGCGCCGAACGCCGTGCCTGTGTAAACCGTGCCGTCTTCCAAGGCGAGTTTAGCTAAACTGGTCATATAAAGATTACTCACTTAAAGTCTGGCCATTTTCGGCCCGATAGCTGTGTATACTGGCTGTGGGTCTCTGAACCAGCATCGTTAAGATGCGAAGTTCGGGCAGCCTGACATTGGGGTTCTTGTACCGGCGAACAAGACCCCTTTTTGTTTTCTTGCCAATCTGTAGGGTGCGTGAAACGCACCATCCACCGAAGACCGGGGTGCATTTCATGCACCCTACTAAAAAACACAACCCTTTACGATTTTACTTGTATTCGTCAAGAAGGCAAAGATACCCGAGCACCACCCCGCCGGGTGGTGCTAGGATAGTATTGAATAAAGCCGCGACCGGTAGTTGCGGTTTGGATGCAGCCGGGTGCCGCGTAAGCCAGGATTATTCAGGAATTAAGATCCCAGGCGCGGAGCGTGGAACACTAGCCCGAAGCGCAAGCGAGAGTAAGCTGTTTACAATCCCTCGCTTGCGCTTCGGGCTAGTGTAACTTCATGAACAATAAGCGTTACGGATTGCTATTGGTGATCTGGATCACAAACACGGAAGAGATTGTTCCGATTGGCGCGACTGCCAGCACGATATACTCGTTTGTTTTAAAAACGGTATTCACATCAACACTAGCTAATGTTTCGCCTGGTTTGTCCGTACCTTTCGTTTTGGTTGCGGTGATGTTTATCCGGAGTTTTGAATCGGCGAAGATTCTTCCGTTTGCGGTAATCATGGTGGGCCATTTGCCCAAAAGCGGCGAGCAAGATATCTGGAATGTGCCTTCGTACTGGCTTCGGACCATGGTCTGGGCCACTTGCCGAATGTTCTTCAATCCTTGACGGTGCAGTTCCTCGACGACGTCTTTTAGACATTCCGCGGGCGCGGCGTCATTCTCATCCCCGTCAATCAGCCAGAAGACGCGAACGTTAATCGGCAAAGAACGATGTTCTTCGCTCGGACTCGGGGAATCCAATCTCTCTAAAATTACTTTCGCGATTTGCAATTTTTCTTCGGTCCCCCGCATAATTAGGGCGTTCTTCTGTTTGTCGATAGTGATACGGATTCCCTCCTTTCCGCTCTCTTTTTCGCTCAGGGTTTGATCTAAAACGATGGCCATCGTCGTGGCGTCGCTGTATCTTAGTTGAAATATTTTAATCTCTTGCTGTGCAGATGGAGTTGTATCGCTTGGACCGGGGGAATCCAATTTTCTTAAAAGTTCTTCCGCGGTTTGCAGTTGTTCACTGGTACCCATTACAATGATGGCGTTCTTTTTTTTGTCAACAGAGACACGGAAGTTGCTTCCGCTTATGCTTTGGCTTAATACGCCGACCATTGTTTCAGCGTCGCTGTGTTTTAGATAAATAAGCTCAACTATTTGCTTTTCAGGCTGAGGTGTCGATTCCTTGGTCTGAGTCGCCGCCGGGGTCCGTTGCCCAATGGCTGGCTGGGTGCAAACGCAGGCAATCGCAATGACCGCGGCGATCTTCAGATTTCGTGAAAACATTTGGATAAACTTTGTCATAATTTTTCTCCTGAAAAAAGAGTGAGTAAACTATTCATCGGATTGTCCGCCCGACGTTGCGTCCGGATGAACGGTCGGATAAATCCAAACGATATTGATTCTCGGATCGCGGGTTTTGCACTCCAAAACGATCCCGGATGAAGGATCGGCCAGTGCCACGCGCGTCGATTCTTTCGGGTTCTCTGTCGCGCTAAGAGGCGAGTTCGACGACGTGTTTCCCTGCGCTGCGGCCGCGTTTTGCGATACGGCGACGTCCCGATCGCCCGGCCGGTTGGGAGACCAAATCGTGAATCTTCCGATAACGGCCGCTATCAATACCGTTGCCGCGGCGACAAGGCCGAATGTCCGTTGCAAGGCTTTTCGCCGCCGCGCGGTTTTCACTTGATGCCGAGTGCGTTCGACCAATCCGGAGGGAATCGCGTCCAGCGATCCGCCGGATCCGGCCAGCAGGCCGTCGATCGATTGTTGCAGGGCCTGTTGGCGGCGGCAGGCCGGACAATCGGTCAAGTGTCGCTCGAACTCGGCCGCCTCATCGGGCGAAAGCCAGCCCAACATGTAATCGTCGAGTTGGTCGCAAGGCGATTGTTTCATGGTCCAAACTCACTTTAATATGTAGGGTGCGTGAAACGCACCATCATGTAGTGAAACGCACCGTCCCCTATGGTTTGCGGTGCATTTCATGCACCCTACGGTTTGTGCGTTTCACGCACCCTACAATAATTCACAAACTGATCCAGGTCCTGAAGCTTTTGCCTCATGCGTTTTCGGGCCAGCGACAGGCTGGCCTTGACGGCTTGGCGGCTAAGGTCCAGAATTTCGGCGATCTCCATCAGCGAAAAGCCCTCGCAGGCGTGCAGGTACAAGACCTCCCGCTGACGGCCGGGCAGGGCATCCATCGTTTCCCGCACCCTGAGCAAATCCTCTTTTGTGATGATTTCCTCATCCGGAAGCGGGACCTGACGCGGGGCCTCTTCTATACCGCGCACAAATCGCTCTTCCCGGCCTTTGCGACGCAGCCCGCTCCGCCACAAATTGGCTGCAATTGTAAACAGCCAACTCTTTGCCGCGCTCGCATCGCGCAACCGCGCACGGTCTTTCCACGCCCTTAACAGCGTTGCCTGCGAAAGGTCTTCGGCGTCGGCCCGGTTGCCCGTCAACTGGAGCGCAAACCGATACAGGCGCGGAACGTATTCTTCAAACAGGTCCTTCACTGCTTCGGTTCGCTCCCTGACCCGCCGTCAAGTTCGGATTGACTATGTTTAAGACGCTTAAGGCCGTAAAAGGTCAAAGGGATTTTATAAATTATGTGGGTGAGCCGAGGGGGACAGTCCCCTGCGCGCGCAAGTTCTCCCACAAGTGCGACAATCGCGCCACGCTTGCCGCCGGTAACGTGACCGGGGCGTAGGCGGCCTGAGCGTACAAGTCGGCCAGCCGTCGGGCATCTTCGGCCAACGCGGAAAATTTCGATGCCAGGCAACGGGCGAACTCGTGGGGCGTTTGATCGGCTTGACGCGGTTGGCCGTGCTCCCAGGCCCAGGCCTCCACGGCCTCGAAGGTGTATCGGACCAATTCCGCGGGCGCGTAGCTTTGGGCCATGCCCGTGGCAAAGGGGTCGGTGAAATCGGCAAACGGCCGGGGCGTTTTTTTCTGGGGACTTTCCTCGTCGCCGGCCTCGTCCGCGCTTCGGACTCTTCCGCCGAAAAGATTTTGCCAGAAGTTCATTAACCACTGCACGAGGTTGCCGATCGCGGAGAGCAGTTCAAAGCGGCTCCGCCAGATGACGAATACAATCAAGAGCGCCAACGCCAAGTAGAAAATCCATTTGAACAAAGCGAGTATGGAATTCATGGGGGCGAACGTGATTTGGGGAAGGCTCCGCGCGGGCGGGATGTTGTTCGAGTTTTTGCCGCCGTCTTGGCGCTGGTTCCGGGCATTGTCCGTCGATTGCTTCCCGGCCTGAGAGTTGCCCGTCGCCTTGGGCGGCTTTTTTTTGGGCTTTTCCGACGACGCCTCGTCCGTCTTGTCCGCATTATTTGCCTTATCCGAAGATACTTTGTCCGCCTGATCCGCCTTGTCCGAAGGCCTGTTACCGGGCCGATCCGGCGGAGCGGATCCCGATTGCCGGTCGTCGCGCTGATCGCTTTGCGTCGAAGTTTGCTTATCCTTGACTCCGTCGCTGCCCTGGGCGTTTTGCGAAGGGCTCTGATCGGGCGAGCCGATGCGGAACAATGGCTCCGAAACGGCGTATTCGGCATTCGGCCGCGGCAGGAGCATCGCCAAAAGCATCACGCCCGCGATCATAATACCGCCGATGGTCAGCCAAAGGTTGACGATCAACAGCGGCATTTCCTGCCACCGTTGCCTGAGGTAGCGGCGCAAACCCAAAAAACTCGTCGCCAATAGCAGCCCCAATCCGCTGGCCGTATATACGCAGAGCAGATCGAACGCACTCTGCCGGGCGGACAGGTCGGCGACGGGGATGAACAACTGGCCGATGCCGAACAGAGGCAACGCGGCCAGCGAAAAGTAAATCACCCAAACGCCGGGCGCGTGCGGCCGGCGTCGGCGGTCGATAAACCGCTGCCACCAACTCGGCTCGTCGCGCGAGGTTGTCGCTTCAATCTTCTGCTCTGAGGGGGTCTCTGATTCCGGCGAAATGGGTGCGATCTCCTGTTGGAGCGCGGCCTT
>JBEKGL010000187.1:0-7104 GCA_050012815.1 Thermoguttaceae bacterium | reverse complement strand
AAATGAAATCCAAGGGGCCGCGGGGCGAAAGGGAAATTACCCTGTCCCGGATTGTGGACATCAACGGCCGCTGGCTGAGCAAATTCGAGACTCCCGACGGAGAGTCCATTGAAATTACTTTCACCTTCAAGGTGGAAGGCGATAAACTCACCGGCAAAGTCGAATCGCCCATGGGAGAATTGGAACTGACCAACGGCAAGATCAAAGGCGACGAGTTCTCCTTCGACCTAGACTTTGGCGGCAACACCGTCGGTCACGATTGCAAAATTTCCGGCGATGAAATTAAAATGAAAATCAAGGGTTTTGGCGGTGATGAAAATGATGAATCGCAACCCAAAAGAGAATTCACCCTAAAACGCGCCCCGGCGAAATAACTCCGACTTTAAATACTGATGTACGTTTCTCTAGCCCATGTTTACGCCTGGAATAAGGGATATTTTTTCTCTAGCCTAGGTGTTTAGGCCTTGGACCTTTAAATGCGGATGTACGTTTCTCTAGCCCAGGCGTTTCACGCCTGGGACTGGGGAATTCCGCGATCTCTTTCATGCAGCCCCTTTAGGGGCGACTGAAGCTTACCGCACCCGCCCCATGTAGCGCAAAAATTCCGTATCCAGCTTTTTGATATCGCCGAAGGCCCGTTGAAATTCATCCAGCCGCGTCTGGGGCGAGTCGCTAAGAAGCGGTTTTTTCTTGGATAGCATCCGCAAATAAGCGATATATTCCTTGGGATGCTGTTTGATGAGAAAATTCGTCAAGGCCCAGGCCTCGGCGTATGCGTCGGAAGTTTGTTTGAGGTCGTGCAACCGTTTGTCGGTAGTGATGAGCGTGGAGAGCGAATCGGCCGGCCGGCGAGAAAGATATTTTTGGAATTGTTCCAGGTGAACACGATTAACGGCCCCAATGCCGTTCCAACCGCCCTTTGCCCCGTTCAGATCGGGCGTTTCAAAAAAAACGGCGATGCCTTCGCTAAACCAGACCGGACAATCGCTCAGCCGAGTATGCAGCCCGCAATTGAAGGCGATTTGATGCGTCGCTTCATGAACAATGGTCGAGACGGTCTGCAAGGCCTCGGGCCGGGCGAGGATTTGATTGATCTGTGCGCCCGTGCTCACGCTGACCGACGGACGGCCGGCAGAGGCCGCCCCGGTCAAATCGTACATCGTCATCCGGTTCGTAGCCAGGTTGAAATACCCGACGATCGATTCGCCCGCATCGCCCAAGTCGGCCCGGGTAAACTTCAGGTACGCCTGTTTATCGGCGAATATGACGGCCACCAGCGGAAACTCCGGCTTCGTAAGCTCGAAGTCCCTGGGCTTTTGCGACCAAAAATTGGTAAAGGCCATGTACAGCCGCTCGAAAAGCGAACCGCACCAATGGGCATAGGTCCTGGAAGTATCGTAAAAAATCAAATAGTGTTTGTACTGGTTGACGGGCAAGACCTCGAAATTTTTTGGCAACACGGCCAACAGGCGTTTGGCCATTTCCTCGCGGGTAAAAGGCGCGAAAGGCTCGGCGTCGCTGGTGTGCTTGATCAGATCCTCCGGCAGTATTGGCCAAATCAGGCCGTCCCGGGCCAGCAGCAATAATCCGCCGTCTTCAGCGGTGATCAACAACCGGCCGCTTAACGTAATTTCCCGGCCCTCGTGCCGTAAAACGACTTGATCCATGCCCCAGGCCGCGACGGTCCAGCCGAGAAAGATCGCTGCTGAAAACAAAGTGCGATTGAGATTTATTGGCGTCATCTATTCATTATACTCGAAGGAATTAAGAAAGTAGTAGGCACACGCCGTGTGCCTGCTGCAAACTGCCGGGATTCTACGGATTATTCCGTTTATTTCGCGCGGCCGATGCGTGCCGCCGATCGAAATATCGCCCAGGCCAAAAGGGCGAATATCAGAACCATCGCCAGGCAAATGCCGGCCGACTGGTCTTCCACCCCGTAGTGCAAAAGCCCGAAGATGCGGATGGAAATGGTCGTCACGCCCGGCGGCACGACAAGTATGCAGGCAGCCAGATCGCCCAAGGATATTGCCAAGGCGGCCAGCCACGCCGCCGCCGCCGCCGAGGTGCGCATGGGCAGGGCAATCCGCCACAAACGTGTAAGCGGTCCGGCCCCGTCGATCATTGCGCTTTCCATTAATTCCTCGGGCACGGTTTGCAATGCATGCCACATTATTAGCGTGGCGATCGGCAGGCTGCGCAAATAAACCGCCAGCCACGGGGCCAGAATCGAATGATCGTACAACCACGCCAGTCCGGGCAATTCCGGCCGGTTCAACACCCGGATAATGCCGATCCCCAAGATCGGCCCGGGCAGGGCCAGAAGCACGGCAATGATCGATATAATTATTGCAAACTGCAAATTAAATGTAAAGCCGCGACCATTGGTCGCGCTTTGCGAACTATCGCGACCATTGGTCGCGCTGTGCAAAACGCCGCGGCCGTTGGCGGCAGATCGTGAATTTCTTTTTCGGGCCAGCCATGCCAGGGGAATCGCTGTCAGCACCGCCGCCGTGGCCGATAATACGCCGATCAACAGCGACCAACCCAATTCCCGGCGGAAATTCCCCGGCGCGGAGCAAATTATTTCTAGGCATTTAGCCGGCGAGAAGGATCGAATCCGCCCGGCGTCGGTTTGAGCGACCACGACTCCGGCCTTGTAAACCAGGCTTCCCAAGGGCACGCCAGCCAAGAGCAAAAAAAGCAATCCCGCCATCAAAAGATAAAAAGATTTCCACCGTCCCAGTCGAAAGGTCCAATATCGCGGCAAACTCATCGGCCGGCGACTTGGCGAAAGACCGAAACAAAGCGCCCATCCCCCGATAATGAGCAAGGCCGTGATTACGACACCCGACACGACCGAGAGTGAAGCGGCGTCCAACTCCGAGGCTGTAGCGGCGGCCTGGGTGTAAACCTCCTCGGCGTATGTGCGGATGCTGAACAGGTCGGTCACGGTCATTTCGCCCGCCGTTATGACCGCCACCCAAATAGCGGCCATGCCCACCGCCGGCAATGCCCCTCGCAGCGAAACCCGGAAAAAAACTTGCCTAGCCGACCCGTCCAGCAGGGCCTGCTCTTCCAGTTCCGGCTCGACCAGTCTGAATCCGATGCCCACGATGCCTACGACCCAGGGCAAGGCCGCTAGGCTGTGGATCCAGATCGCACCCCGCCAACCCGTAAGCCAGACCGATGTATTTGTCATCAGTGTGAACCAGCCTTGGTCGCCGAATCCCGCCTGCCACGCCCCGGCCTGCAAATACAGCGGCACGAATATCATCACGCCCAAAAGTCCCAAGAAAAACCTCCGCCCCGGCAAATCGGTCCGCCAAAGCAGCCAGGCCAGTATAGTTCCCAAAGGCACGCTTATAGCGCACGTCGCCCCGGAAAGCAGCAGGGTGTTCCAAAGAAGAGAAAAAGTGCGTGCATCCACCGTTTAGCCCGGTCGCTTGCGACCGGAGTTTTTGGAAAATCGGTTATGGAGATAATTCGTTTGTTATTATGAACGCCCCCGACTGCACCGGCCGCGACCATGCCGACCAATGCTGCGCATCGGTGCCCGATGGTGCCCGCCGGGCTAAACGAAATTTATCGCGAAACCGCAAGCGGTTTTTTTTCTTCAGTTTTCGTCCGTCCCGAGCAACTTTTCCTCCACTTGATCGGCCTGCCAGGCGATGGCGGCCAGCACTTTGCCGACTTCCAGCGGATTAATCGTGTCGGCCGGTTGATTGGCCTGCAGGACGACCATTTGCTTGTCGGCAATGGTTTTCACGGCAAACGCCCCGTGGATGGTGGAAGTATTATATTGTAACAGCGCGGCGGCGTTCTTTTCCAAAAACGGTCCGCATACGGACCAGTAGTTGACGATTGCGTTGCCGTCGGCGTCTTTTTGGCCGAATTCGACAGTTACCCGTTGCTTGCGTAAAGCGCCAACAGGGATAGTAATCTGCATGATGTCGCCCGACTCTTCGATTTTATATCCCGCCGCGGTTGCAACGGTGCGTACGACCGCCTTGGGATCGACCGTAGCGGCTTGCAGGTTGGCGAAATTCCCTCCCACGGCCATCCCGGCGGCGGCAGTGCCGACAGCGGTCTTGGCGGGAGCCGGCCCCGCAACAGACGGCCCGCCGCCGGCCATGGCTTGTTGGATCATGCCCGGCATCATCATGCCAAAACCCGCTCCCATGCCCATGCCCAGTGCGCCCTGTCCCAGTCCGCCGCCTCCGCCGCTTTGTTCGGCCATTTTGGCCATACTGTTGGCGGCCTGGAATTTGAGGAAGGCGTTCAGATCGCCCACCGCCCCCATGGAACTGCGGGTGTCGATGGCTTTTTGGACTTCCTCAGGCGGGGTGATGGCGTTGATGAAAAAGTCGACCAGTTCCAGGCCGTATTTGCCGAATTCCTCGACAACTTTGCTTTTAGTCTGACCGGCAAGTTCGTCGTAATGGCCCGGCAAATCCAGAATCCCGCTTTTCAGCGATCCCAAAATATCGGCCAGGCGCGAGACGATCAAATCGCGGAAAAACGAGGTTGCGGCATCGGTGGTGTATTTTCCTTGGGTGCCGACCAGGGTGTTTACCAAAAGCGAGGAATCTTTTACCCGAAACGAATACTTTCCGAATCCACGCAATCGGACCATGCCGAAATCAGGATCGCGATAAGAAATAGGCTCCATCGTGCCCCATTTTTGATCCAAAAAAGTCTGCTTACCAATGAAATAGACTTGTGCCTGGAATGGCGATTGTTCCCAGGGAATGGTAAGCAGCCGGGTAAGGATGGGGACATTGGCTGTAACCAGGGTATGCCGGCCCGGCCCGTACACGTCCAATGCCTTGCCGCCGCGGAAGAAAACCGCCTCCTGGTTTTCCTGGACGATCAATTGTGCGCCGATTTTGATGTCGGTCGATCCCTCAGGTGGAATCCGCTGCACCAGCGATATGTTTTCTTGATCGAAAAACTGGATGACTTCCAAACGAATGGCCATGATATTGCTCCGGATATATATAAGTTATCAGTTGTCAGTTTTCAGTTTTCAGTAGGCGGTGGACAGTAGGAAGTGGATTGTGCGAAACCGCAAGCAGTTTCAATCATTCAAAAATCCTAATCCCCAATCTCTAATCCCCAATCCCTAGCATGATACCGAACCTCGGCGCATGGGGGAAGCAAGGTTCAGCAGGCCGCTAAAGTTTCTTCGTGCAAAAGGCAGGTCTATTGGGTAAACATGGGCCTTTTGTCGTTGGATTTTACTGTTTTGCCGGTGGGGGGGTTTTCTCGATTTCTCAGTCCGCCCATTTTAACGTAATTCCTGGAATGATTCATCTTGGCCCAAGATGGCGACGATGGTATAGTCCCGACTCGCTCCTCTAACGCGCTATCGCGCCTTGACTTACATAACAAACAACGGCTGCCACTGATGAACGCTACTACCGGCAGACAAATACGGACTCTGGCTTTGGGCATTTTGGCCTTGCTGTTGCCGGGTTGCGCGGATATGCCCGCCTGGGTGCCGTTTCAAAGCCCAAGGAGCGACGATTTGCCGGGCGTGGTCACTCCCGCGGCAAAGATTGCCCAATTGAAAAATCTGTCATCCGAAGCGGCAAAAAGCGACCAGGAAACAAGGCATCGGGTAGTCGGGCAGTTGGTCACGGCGATACGCAGTGAGACGGATCCTCTGATTCGTGTGGAAATAATTCGCACTCTGGGCGATTATCCAGACCCCGTCGCCGATTCGGTGTTAAAAGCGGCACTGAATGATCCGGATGCCGACGTGCGTATTGCGGCTTGCGAAGCCTGGGGCAAACGCGGCGATGCCCAAGCCGCCGCTCTACTGGCCCCCTTGCTTACCACCGATGTAAACCAGGATGTCCGTTTGGCCGCCGCCCGGGCCTTGGGAAAAAACAAAGACCCACAGGCCATTGCCGCACTGGGCGATGCCTTGAGCGACTCCGATCCTGCCATGCAATACCGAGCGGTTTTGTCGCTTAAGGAAATCACCGGGCAGGATCTGGGCAATAATGTCGATCGTTGGCGTCAGTACGTCAAGGAAGGGCATACTCAGCCGGCTCAATCCGCTTCGATGGCCGAGCGTCTTAAGAAAATGTTTTAGACGCCGGATCAGGGATTCGATGGTGGGAAAGAATTTAGTTTTGCATTTTATACTTTTCTTTGCGTTTTTCACTGAACCTTGATCCATGCACTATGAAATTGCCGATTTAAATTTCAGGATCGGTTGTTGAAATTACCTATTGACATCCATCTCGGATAGAATCCCTAAATTATGTACGCTTTGCAGTTGCTCAAAATCGCTAAAGCCCGTAATATAATGGCGGATCAGGAACCGTCGGACCAATTGCGGTTGGTCGTCCCCGGTGATAGCGACTCGGCGGCACGATCTAACGAGCGCCATGACGTCGAGGATGAGGGAGAAATCGATATGGCCGCCGCGGATAAACGTTTACATTCGCTGCACCGAGAAGGCCGCACTTCGCCCAGGTTTCTTCGACTCAAAGAGGACTCCGAAACTACCCCAGGCAGCCAGACCATGCATGCGCTACGATTCACCGAGCAATTCAAGGGGCTGTTCTCGCTGGCCGTTGAAATGACCGCCCTGGCAGGGGTCGATGCCATCATTCTGCTCTTGGACGGACCGGCCGACTGGTCGCGGCTAAAAAGCATGGCCGGCAAGGCAAAGGTCATCGTGGCCGCCGACACTGCCGAACAGCTCGAAGGGGCCAAAGACCTGGGGATGGCAACCCTCCGGCTGAATATGCCGGAAAGCACTATATACGAACGACTTACGCAATCGGTACTGGAAGCCGTGGCCGATGACCTTTTAGCGCCCGGCTCCAGCGTATTGACCCTTTATAGCGGGTTCGATGCCGACAACATCGACTCCCTAAGCCTTATTAACCTGGATGAACACCTCAATCGGCTCACCGGCCGGGACCTGCGTCAATTGGAAACCCGCGTGCCCTTGGATACGCTGAAGATCGTGGTCGATCTGGCCGTGGAAATCGGCCGCGAAGGCCGCGAGGGCAAGCCCGTGGGCACCCTGTTCGTCGTGGGCGACGCCCGAAAGGTCCTAAATTGCAGCCGGCCCACCGGTTT
>JBEKGL010000186.1:0-7109 GCA_050012815.1 Thermoguttaceae bacterium | reverse complement strand
AAGTGTATTGTTGCAGGATTACATGGTCAAGTCGAGAGGTGGCATTAAAATTGATATTTAGCCCGTTTGAAGGCACGGCGGGCCGGGCGGGAAAACATTTTACCCTCCCACCCAGGTGTATCTTGCACGCACCTCGGGTGTATTCACCCGGGCTAAATAATCCCCAGGTGTATTCACCTGGGGCTAAATAGTCATTGGAAAAACTGTAGTGAATATCCTTGCCTTGGAAACTACCGATTCCGTTGGAACCGTGGCGGCGATGACCGATGGTAAGTTGTTGCTGGAATTAGGTTTAAATCCACGGCAACGCACTGCT
Source organism: Thermoguttaceae bacterium (assembly GCA_050012815.1). Lineage (GTDB taxonomy): Bacteria > Planctomycetota > Planctomycetia > Pirellulales > Thermoguttaceae > JBEKIK01. Next base: position 6,793 of record JBEKGL010000186.1, on the reverse strand, counting down.
CAATCGCTTCCGCCGGGAATCGAAACCCTGCTGGAAGGCGTGGGCTGGAAACCCGCCGACGTGCAACTTGTCGCACTTACAATCGGCCCCGGTTCGTTCACCGGATTGCGAGTTGAAGTAACCCTGGCCAAGACTTTTGCCTATTCGGTGGGGGCCGAAGTGCTGGGCGTAAATACATTGGAAACAATTGCCCAGTCCGCTCCGGCAAGCGTTCACGCCGTAACGGCAGTCATCGATGCCCAACGCGGAGAGGTGGTTGTTCGCTCGTTTTATCGCGGATCAGAAGGATTTTTGCTACCCGCCGGCGATCAACAGCTTATCTCCATCGACCGTTGGTTGCAGGAACTGCCCGCCGGCATGGCCGTTACCGGACCGATACTCGACAAACTTGCCCCGCGCCTGCCTGCTCATGTTACCGTGCTCGATCAACAATACTGGACTCCCCGGGCGGCCATGGTCGCCCGATTGGCCCACCGTCAATATGCCGCCGGCCGCCGCGACGATCTGTGGACCCTAGCACCCCAATACAGCCGCCAAAGCGCGGCAGAGGAAAAATGGCAGGGTAAGAGATAGGGAAGGATGAAGGAAACCGCTTGCGGTTTCACGCCGCACATTTCCTCACGTCCAATTATTCTTGCTCCGGCGACGGAATGTGTATTTATTTGACGACTTATGACGTGCTGGTAAAAATTATTTATTTTTTATCGCCTTACCGCTTGACTCTCCTCTTGTGGCAGACTCGATAATTCAATATGCGAGGTAAAACAACATGTTCACCATCGGCGAGTTCTCGAAGATCACGGGCCTGACGATTAAGGCCCTGCGCCTGTATCACGAAAAAGGCATAATCGAGCCGCACGTCGTAGATGAACAGACCGGCTACAGATACTACAACCATCAAGATGCCGAAAAGGCCCGCGTCGTGCGACTATTAAAGGACATGATGCTCGGATTGGATGAGATTGCCGAGATTTTGCGGGATTGCAGCGACGACGCCGACACGGTAGCACTTCTCGAACGCCATCGGATCGAGTTGGAAGGCCGGATCAAAGACCTCAAAAAGGCCAAATGTCATATCGATACCATCATTAACGCGGAAAGGATGGCCATTGCCATGAGTCAAGACAAATCCAGTGAAATCGTGGAAAAGAACGTTCCCGATATCCGCATCGCCGCCATTCGGTGGAAGGGCCGATACGGCGAAGTCGGACGGTATTTCGGCAGGCTCGCCAAATACGTTCACCGATATATTGTCGGCAAACCGTTCAATATGTATTACGATGAAGGATACAAAGAGGAAGACGCAGACATCGAAACCTGCTTTCCCGTTCGAGAAGACAAGGAGATCAAGGCCCCGGCCGACATCTCCATCCGCACGCTGCCCGGCGGAAAAGTCGCGTCTATCGTACACAAAGGGCCCTACGACCAACTCGGCCGTTCATACGAGAAGATCGCCTTGTATATTAAACAAAACAATCACAAAGTCACGGCCCCGCCGAGAGAAATTTATATTAAAGGCCCGGGAATGATTTTCAAGGGCAATCCGAAGAACTATCTGACCGAGATACAATTCCCGATCTGAAGTTGAAATAACGGATAGCGCAAGTAAAGTTAATTTGTCTCTTGCGGGCAAGCCGCCCAGGTTCGAAAATCTGGACCACCCGCGGAGTGTGCGGACTACATTGGATTGTCACCAAAAAGATATTGCTTTCCAATCGCCTCGGGCCGAAGGCTTGGTTGTTCGTCCGTGAAAATCATTCACATGAGAGTGCTTTTATCGATCAACTTGATGACCAACTCTTTTCCGACCGCGTCCGCGTAGCGGATCAGCGTGTCGATGGTTGGATTGGGATTGGGCGCGTTTTCCAAACGCGATAGGTTCCCTTTTTCGATGCCCGTACGCGCCTTGATGTCCGTCAGGCTTAGTCCGAGGATTTCGCGAGTCGCTTTTAGAATCCCCACGGCTTCGCGCAAACGCTTGTGTCGCAATTTGACGCGTCGGCCGCGAGCGATCAGTTCCGCCTTTTCTTGTTCGATCTGACGGCGAACCGCGGCATGACGAATCCGATCTTCTTGGGTAAGTTCTTTTTTAACGTTGCGAATTTTGTGTTTTGCCATGTTTTCAATCCTCTATCACGAATGCGGTGATGGGATACAGCGTATGCTCGTCGATTTCCTCGTAAACCACGCAAATATATCGACCGTCTGGAACGTATCCGAAGGCAATTAGCCGCCCCGATGACCGGCTGATGCCCATTTCTTCCGGATCCATCAACACGGCATCAACGTCCTCCGGCGTCAGGCCATTTGCGGCAATATGCTCCACATTGCCGTCTGGTTCAGCATAATTCCAGAAAACGTCGTACCAGGGCATTAAACTAACTCCTTCTCAATGTTATCATATATGATAACAAAAAGCAAGGCCATGAAAAAAGCTCCGCGGACACAATACTCTATTCAGGTTTGGTTTTCTTCCGTCCCGATTTACGTAGCCACAGCCCGATGCCACGCTTTGATGTGGACGAATCAACCAACCGAGACTGCCGAGTCTACAGAATTACACTACGCTAGTCAATTCCCCGCTAGGCAACTAGTGTGGTTGGATTTCACAACAAAAAGATATTGGTCTCGAATTGCCACAGGCCGAAGGTTTTGGGAGTTCATCCAGCCCTGGGCATTGCCCGGGGGAATCGGACTTTGTAGACAATTGTTTTCGGCCCACCGGGCCAACACTTCGGCGAACTATTGGCCCGTTGGGCCGACAAGGATTGTGGGCATTATTGAAGTCCCTGGGCATTGCCCTCGTTGTTACACACAAATAGGTGGCGTTTTTGGCGTTTACCGCAAAGCGGTTACACAAGTTAGCCCAGGGTTGCCGCATGAGCGGCTACCCTGGGAGAAGGTTTAGGTAAATCAGTGAACCCTGAAAGGGTTCTGGAGCGATTTCCACGTTAGGTTTTCCTTTCCGAACTCCCTTTCGCAACATGATAGGCCGGCAAAAACCACTACGGAACCCTTTCAGGGTTCAATTGTTTACCCATTTCGCCACCCAGGGTAGCTGCTGCGCAGCAACCCTGGGCTATCGAGTTCAACCGCTTCGCGGTTGGGACATAAGTCCTCACTCAACTTGTGTGTAACAACTGGGCGTGTCGCCCCGGTAATTCCGGGCCGACACGGCCCGGCTCTGAGGCGAAAACGCGACATTCATTACCTGAGACCCAATAAACGGATGCCGCTTTACAGCAGCGGGCTGACTAATTTGGCTACGTTTTGGAAGAGTTTTTTGATTGCGGGGCGTTGTTTCCAGCGCTGGGCGGTTAGTTGGAAGGATTTTTCGATATATTTTTGATGCTGGGCCCGCAGTTGTTCGGCGACACGGCGGCCGTAGAAGAGCAGGTTGATTTCGAAATTCAGGGCGAACGAGCGGATGTCGAAATTACTCGAGCCGATGAACGATATCGAATCGTCGATGCACATGGTTTTGGCGTGCAATAGGCCCTCATCATAAAGATAAAGGATTGCGCCCATGTCGAGCAGGTCGTCGTAATAGGATCGGCCGGCGGCGCCTACTAGTTTTTGATCGACGCGCCGGGGCACGATCACTTCGACTTTTACTCCACGTAAAACGGCCGTTTGCATGGCTTGGAGAAAGGCCTCGTCGGGCACGAAATATGGCGTGGTGATGGTTACTTGCCGTTCGGCGGCATGAATGGCGGCCACCACCATGCGCTGGTAGTTTTCGGTGGGATAACTCGGTCCGCTGGGCAGGGTCTGCACGGCGATTTCGCCGCTCTCTTGCGGATTGGGAAAGAATTCCTCGCTGTCGAGGGCTTCGTTGGTCTCGAAATACCAGTCGGAAATGAAAACCGCTTGCAGTTCCATGATGATCGGGCCGGTCAGGCGGACCATCAGGTCGTGCCAGGCCAGATCTTTGTGCCCGTACCCGGCATCGACGATGTTTTGTGAGCCGGTGTATCCCAGCCGGCCGTCGATCACCGCCACCTTGCGGTGATTGCGGAGGTCGAGCCGAGCCATTCGCCGCCGGAACAGGCCCACCGGTAGGGCCTCGCGCAGGTCCACGCCCCGGGCGATCATCTCCTTGCCCAAGCGTTTAAAGAACGGGCGCGAACCCACGCCGTCGGCGAGCACGCGGCATTTCACGCCGCGGGCGACCGCTCGATAAAGGGCATCGGCCACGCGGCGGCCCGTGGAATCGTTGGCAAAGATATAAAACAATAGGTGGACGTGTCGCTCTGCCTTGTCGATGTCGGCCACCAATCGGCCTATGAACTCATCGGTCTGGGCGATAAGCTCGACGTTGTTGCCATCCAGAATGGGCATGTAACCCAAACGCTCGGCCAGTTTGACCGCCTCCATCGCCCGTGGGCCAAGTTGCGGGTGGGCAATATGAGGTTGCTCATCCAAACGTCGGTGGACGGTTTCCAATCGCTGTAGTATTTCGTTGTGCTCCCTGATCCGGCGTCTGGGCAGCCGGTGAGAGCCGATCAACCAATAAAGAATCAACCCGGGCCAGGGGACGAAAAAGATCACCAACAGCCAAGCCATGGCCGATTGCGGCACCCGGCGGCGAGGCACCACGAACAGCATTACCACCCGAATCACCCATTCGCTGAGGTAATACAGCAGCGTCCAGGAAAAAAAGTCGCCGTTCATCAATAAACGAATCATACGGATAATACTCGCTTTTCGGGGGGGTAATTTACATGCGACGGATATTTCATCACGAGAACGCAAAAGAGCGAAATCACGAAATTAAAAAGGATTAAGCTCTATAAATATACATCACTTTTTCATATTTTGATATATTCAGCACAATCGGGGGTGATCGACAGCCGATCGGAGCTGCACTAAAATTCTTGGGATAAACTTATAAGTTTGTGACTTTCCGTCCGGCCGGATACGAACATCGAGTATTTAAGATAATCATAATTTGCATGGAGAAAACGATGAAGCCGTGCAGGGAATGTCGGCAGGAGATTTCCGAGCAGGCGCTTTCGTGTCCGGGTTGCGGGGCGCCGTATCCGGCAAAAGAAAAATGGGACGGGTGGGGATACGAATACAAATCGAAAAGCACGTTGTTCGGGGTGCCGCTGGTGCATATTTCGTTCAAGTATCGACCCAATCGAACGCCGGTTGTGGCCAAGGGAATAATCGCCATCGGGCAGTTTGCCTGCGGCATAGTGACTATATCCCAGTTTGGAGTGGGAGTGATCTGCATCAGCCAGTTCGCGGTTGCGGCTTTTGCCCTTGCCCAATTCGCATTAGGCGGTTACGTGCTGGCCCAAGGCGGGATCGCCGATTCGCTGTTTGCCCAATTCGGCGTGTACTTTCACGAAGGGCGCGGGCAGTTCGTGAAGAGCTTTTTGGAAGTGATCAAAATGTTAAAATGAGTTTTATTACTCGACCATTACGGCGTATAAGAATAGGATGCAACGAAAATGATACGCAAGACATTCGTGATGCAGGTAAACCCGGATCAGCAAGAGGAATATCGCAAAAGGCACAACCCCATCTGGCCGGAACTCCAGTCCACGCTGAAATCGCACGGCGTACACAATTATTCGATCTTCCTCGATCCTGAGACCAGCCAATTGTTTGCCTATGTCGAAATCGAAGATCAATCACGCTGGAATAGCATCGCCCGAACGGAGATCTGCCGGAAGTGGTGGGCGCACATGCGGGAAATCATGCCCTCGAATCCGGATAACAGCCCGGTGGCAAAAAACTTGCAGGAGGTGTTTCACATAGACTAGGGTTCAGGGGGCAGGGGTCAGAATTTTGGGAAAAAAGATGGGTGTTGTTCTGCCATAATGTTTGCTCAAACCGCGACCACCGGTCACGGCAAACAAGAACAGACTAGAACAGACCCGCCTCATCTTCTGCTTGTTCGGTACCCCCTCATCGATCTAATCCGGCAACGCGATGTGAATCTTCTCGATTCCCCCAAGGGACACATCGGCCGCGTCCAGGACCAGAACGGTGGCATGATGAAGGTAATTCGGGTTGTGGCAAAAGTAGGGCCATCCACCTGACGGTCTTTTTCATCGGTGCGTGCGGGGCCGCCTGCAAGCTACACTTTCACGGGGCAGGAGTCTTCCCAACAAGGTGCGGGGCCTTCTGCCGATGGCAAAAAACTTGTAACGGGAGGATGATTGTCATGAAATACTATATTCTCTTTGCAGACCCGACCACAATGATCGTTGCCTGGTGGGGTGCGGTGCTAGCTACTATCGTTTTACTCTGGGATGTTTTCAAATGGCGAAGAACAGGCCCACGAATCCGAATGAGTGTCAGGCCCAATAGTACGATCTATAGTGATCCCGAGCTAGAAGGCAAGACCCTAATACTCGTTAGTGCAACGAATGTCGGCGATAGACCTACTACACTCGAATCCCTCCGATATATCTGGTATCCAAACTGGTGTAATCGCCTTATGCAAAAGTCCGAAAAGAAATGGTACGTTAAGAATCCAGGACTTGCGAATTCATTTCCGTACAAGCTAGAAGTTGGTGAAAGATGGGATGGTAGAGTAAACTAAACGGAAGAGATGGTAGAAATGGCCAGGACGGGGCACCTGATGCTTGAACTTGATCATGCTTGCGGCAAGCGTCCCGTCTCTAAGAGACTCGTTATTTCAGGCAATCTGATGAGCCAATTCTGATTCTATGAAAGAGTGGTCCTCCTGGTGGTATAAACGATGTAGTAATGTTTTACCCATCAAAACCACGACAGGAGGACCGAGAGATGTTATACCTTGGCATCGACCAGCATC
>JBEKGL010000185.1:0-7115 GCA_050012815.1 Thermoguttaceae bacterium | reverse complement strand
ACTGAGAACTGAGAACTGTAAACTGTGAACTGTGAACTGTGAACTGTAAACCGTAAACAAGACAATCCACCATGAAAGCACTACAGTTTCTTTGGACATTCAGCGCATGGATTGCATGCGCGGCTTCGGCCTGCATTTTGTCGGCCGCGACCAATGAAGATAACGCTAAAGATATCTCGATTGAGCCGGCGGAAAAAAGCGTATCGAGCGAGCGTGCATACTCCACGGCGTCGGTGGAACTTCAATGGTTCGACGCCGGCCGCTCCCGCCAGGTGCCGATAAAAATCTACTATCCCGCCGCCGGCAAAGGGCCTTTTCCAGTGGTGCTATTTTCGCACGGACTGGGCCGTTCGCGCGAAGATTGCGCTTATTTGGGCATACATTGGGCCAATCGGGGATATGTTTCGGTGTTCGTGGAACATGCCGGCAGCGACGAAGCCGTGTGGCGAGGCAAAGTCCAGCCTAAAAAGCATTTGAAGGAAGCCTACGAAAATCCCGCGACCATGCGCAACCGCCCGCTGGACATGCGATTCGCGCTGGATCAACTCGATCGATTAAAACGCGACGGCGATTCCTTGGCCGTGCGATTGGATTTTGACCGCATAGGCGCGGCGGGCTGCGACCTCGGCGCCGAAACGGTTTTAGCCCTGGCCGGTCAGGTGCTGCCGGGCGGAATGATCTTGTCCGACCATCGCATCCGCGCGGTGATCGCCATGAGCCCGCCCGTTTCCATGGGTCAGGTGCCCTTGGATATTGCCTACCGGGACGTCCACGTGCCTTGCCTATACATGACCGGTTCCGAAGACAACGGCATCATCGGCACGACAAAGGCCTACCAGCGCCGCATACCATTCGACAACACTTCTGGCGCCGATCAGTATTTGGCCAGCTTTTTCGGCGGCGATCACATGATTTACGCCGGACACCTCCGGCAACGGGATACGGGAAAAGACGCCCGATTCCAGCCCCTGATCCGCGACGCCTCGACCCTTTTTTTGGACGCCTATCTCCAAGAAAAGCCCGACTCGCTCGCCGCCCTGCACGGCAAGGGCTTAAACGCGCTGTTGGGTTCCAGCGCCTCGGTGGAAAAAAAGCTCACCGCGGATACAAACACCACTACCGTTAGCCGCGACCAGTAAAGACCAGTACCGTTAGCCGCGACCCGTAAGGATTTGCAATGCCGTAGACCGTCTGAAGCAGCGACAGCCATCGTCTAGTGGCCGACTACTTACCTTAAGTCCTGGCGTAACTATATCGGTTTGACGTTCTCGGCACACGGGCCTTTCGGACCCCGGCCTTCCGTGTAGGACACCTTTTGTCCTTCATGCAGTTCGTCAAAACTGACACCTTGGAGGCTCGATGAGTGGAAAAACAGGTCTTTTTCCTTCCCCGTATTGATAAACCCAAAGCCCTTGTCCGTCAACTTTTTGATGATGCCTTCAGCCATTTGTACGTTTCCCTGAGTAATTGCTTGAATTGACGCCGCTCGGCTTACGATTGCCAGCTGGTCGTCTGTTGGTTAAAAGAAGTATACCACGTCACTGTGTCATTACGCAAGTGGGTAGTGGAAGCAGGCAAGTAGAGCGACGATATGCCCTCTTACTGTACTGGCTAGCGGGGACAGAGCCACCTGTTCTTGGGCTTGGGTTTTGGGGCGGGATTAAGGAATGATTCGGCACGTTTGATACAGCCGTCCAACTCTTCGTCGTATTGTTCAGCCACAAAATCCCTCACCAAATCCGAACGCTCACCATTGGGAACATAGCCGTAGGCGTCCTTCCAGACGGCATTGAATTCGTTGTTGGTGATCTTCAGTAACACTGATTCCAGTTTATTCCGCTTTAGCATGAGTCTCTCTCTTTCAGTTAGACTCCATCGGCTCCTGGGTATCTGGGGCACGCATGATTGACACAGATTCACGAACTCACCCTATTGTACTCCTTAGGAGCGGGGTAGACCAGTAGCGCGTAGACGATTAATCTCGTCGAAGTGTGGTGGAGAAATCCGTTCGGCACGCAGGCTTTCGGTGGTGAGTCGCTCAAATGAGTTAATCATGATTCTATTTTGATTGAAGACATGCCTCCAATATCGTCTGTAACGATTTTGGATCGGTCAGCCGGTAGAATCCACTTGTGATCCCGCTGTCTTTGATTGGGCGGAGGGTCGCCCCGTCCCCATCAACACGATCCTGCAAACTGGCGGTTGAATGCCTGAGCGGGCGGACTTTCGGTCTACAACCGAAGCGGCGGCCTTCTACGCCGCCGCTCGATCACTGCCCGCTTGCACGATGGCTTCGATGTTGGGCGAGCAAGAGCGACAGCGTGTTACGTGTTCGATGGCATCGTCCAGATTCCAGCTTTGCCTCCAGACAAGGTAGGCGATGGCAACACTGGGCGACCGGCCCATGCCAACGTTGCAGTGGATGTAAACCGTCTGGCCGTTTTTCAACAATATATCTAATGCCTGCACGCACTGGGATAGCTTCCTTCGCAAATCCTCGCCGTCGAAATCTCTGACCGGAATCCGCCGCACTGCGATTCCCAACTCGTTGCAGCGTGACTCAATTCGACCCCAATCCAAATCACAGTAGTCGAAGTCGTGGTCGGTCTGCAAGTTCAGGATGGCCGTGATGCCGTAGTCCGCTTTCAGGTGGTTGATGTCGTCGGTGTTTGTGGGGCATGAGCCGACGAAGAGTTGGGGTAGGACTTGGCTGAGATGCATGACCAATCTCCTTAGGCTGCGAAGAGAAGGGGTGGCAATAGTACAGATGGCGAGGCTTCCCGTCAATGCGGCTTGGTCGAGAAGGGACGTGGAACGCCCACATGTCTTCGTTCCCCATGTGGGTGTCTTTGTGCCCGGCAGGCCGTGAAGGACGACATTTCCCGTACGGCACACCTGCCATTCCCATTATTTATTTTTGGCGGGGAGGTTATCGGAAGCCCTTTCCGCCCGTTTCAATTGAAATTACAGAGCGTGGCGGCTTCTACGGGGCAAAAAGGGCATCCCGTTGGGAAAAATTACCACGACGGGACCGGAAATCTCGGGGGGGTGGACACGACACACACCTGTATGGTATCATCATCTTCAGTCCTGACCACATAAGCTAGGTCTGCCGTACTCAGCATTGTCTCCCTTCCGAAGCGGCTCTCCCTGCGGCTGCGTATCAGCACCGCTTTGTCTTGCAAGGCCCACGCCGAATCGTGGCGGTCCATTGGGCAACCAGTTGTAGCTGGCTGTGAGGCGATCCATCCACGAAAGGTTTCCTATACACAGAGGTGAGATCATGCAACTGCTCAAGGTTATAGATTTTCCTACAATTGTGGAGGTGGCAATGGAGCGTTTACAGGACAGCCCCTACAAAGTCTTGCGACGGATTTCGTGTGAGTGCAAACACGGCGTTCTTTTCCTAAGAGGTCGGCTGTTCAGCTTCCACGAAAAGCAAGTCGCCCAAGAGACCGTGGCCAGGATTGATGGAGTGACCCAGGTCGTCAACGAGGTGGAAGTGGACTGAAAATCCGCCTCGGCATCGAAGCCCTAAAAGAAATTTCCATCAAGCGGGAAGAACTTATTGATATAGAGATGCTAACAATGATAGCAGTGTGATTATTAGATAAGTTGCCCATCCTTCCAAAAAAAGAGTGTCAATGAAATGCTATGGTGTTCCCCGTGCCAGGCTGTATAATTGACAGAAGTCGCCGGATGACTAGATGAAGAGCAACTCGGCTCTGCCGTGGGGCTCGTTGAAGAGTAAGCCGACGTGGTCGAATACCTTCGGGTGCTCCACCAAGTCGGCTTTTTTGTTTTTTGTGGCGGAAGACATTCGGAATCCACTCACGGAAGATTCCCGTGTCCTTTCTCATGGAGGTGAGACTATGTTGCTAGCCACTGTTGCTGACGTTCATAGAAATGGTCTGAAATTCGTTGCCGAATCGAACGCAAGGCATGACCAAAGGGATCGGATCATCGAGGCTCTCGGGACATTGGGCGAACATTTGCCCAAAGTTGATGAGGAGACTCTCTCCAGATACTACAACTACCTGTCTGCGAGATTGTCATTCCCGTTCACCGCTCACTATCCCAAGCCGGCGACCTCGCTTGAAGAAGTGCAGTACCGTTGCACCGTGCAGGAATTGTTAGACCCCATCAAGGACATCTGGGATGATTTTGATGGCATTTATTGCAAGACCCGCAAGGGGAAATACGAGATCAACTTGCCGTTGATCGAGTTGGAAGTGCCCGACGATAGTCCCAACCTTCAGTTTATCGAGGATTACTGGTACTGGTTCTGGAACTGGCGTTGAGACTGCAAGCTTCTCCCGGCAGTTGCATATCAGCACCGCATTGTCCGGAACACTCACGGAAGGTTTCTATGTTCTTATGCACGGAGGCGAGATTATCTGACCCACTAACAGTTATTAACAACTCCGTCGTTACATTCTTGTCTTTTATGATTTAGTATTCTCCAGTCCATTAGAGTAGAACATTTTATGATAATAACACATGCCAAGGCTCGTCTAAATAAACTGCTAATCCGGGAAGGCATGGATATCACTTGTCCCAATCCCTTCCAGGCTTTGAAGGCTTTTAGGGCATTTGCTAAAGAGACAGTGGAGTGTGCGGAAGATCTTTTCATGTTTCAGTGCGGAGTGTTTAGCTTTTCGGGTGAAAGGCTTTTCCACCTGGTCTTTGTTCGTCAATTCATCATCAAAGAAGAGGGAAGATGCGACAATAAGGTACAACTGTATATTGAATTCACCTGCAAACCCAATGAATCCTTGACAGCACTTTCAACCATCATTTGGGCGGAAGAATTCACGAGCATGGAACTATATTTTGAGAGAATTGAGAACTCAACGGAATTTAGTACGGCAATGGTCGAATCGACATGGGATTGCAAAGTGCATCAGGAAGCAGTTTCCCTTGCTAAATTATAACATGGGCTAGAGATGGGCCACCCCGGAGTCCCCGGGATTTGGGCTTTATCCTATTCCTTCTGGTATAATTTCGGATGCCATTTTAATATTAATCCACCCAAAATTACCAGATAATCCGCCCAAAATCCGCCCAATTGCAACCCAGCAACTGGCAGATCAAAAAAACAAATTGAGTAACGTCTTAAAAGATAAGTGATTACAAAAAGAAAGCCCGCTGTTATGCGGGCTTGTATTGTGGAGACGAACGGGCTCGAACCGTCAACCCCTAGCTTGCAAAGCTAGTGCTCTCCCAATTGAGCTACGTCCCCGGAATTAGTTTTCTGTTATCAGTACACAGTTTACAGTAATCAGTTTTTCAGCAAATACAAGTCGCAACAAAATAAACTGTTCGAATCAGGAGGCCAGACATTCTTGTCTGGGCGGTAATAGACAGGCAAGAATGCCTGTCCTCTTTTTCAAATTGGTCAGGTTATTTTGATACGGCAACTTAGTATTCCCTACGGCCTAAAACCTACAGCCTACTGAAAAAAGCGGATTTCGGCAAGGGCTTCAGCACTCTTTGAAAAAAGCCTCAATCTCCTCGATATCCGCCTCATCGAGACTGAATTGGGCCGCTCCGATGATGCCCGATACCTGGCTGGGCCGGCGCGCGCCCACGATTGCGCCGGTAACGGCCGGATTGCGCAGCACCCAGGCCACCGCGACCTCGCCGGGCGCGCGCCCGTGCCGGGCGCCGATTGCCCGCAGCACTTCCACCAGTCGCAGGTTGCGCGAGAGCAAAGGCTCCTGAAAGTCGCGGTTCCTGCGTCTCCAGTCTTCGGCCGACAGGCCTTCCACGCGCTGCCGGGTCATTGCGCCGGTGAGCAGTCCCGAATCCATTGGAGAGTAGGCGATCACTCCGATGTTCTCCTTGGCCGCCATCGGCAGGATTTCCGGTTCGGCCTCGCGATGGATGAGCGAGTAGCGCGGTTGCAGCGAGGTAATCGGCGCGATCGCCCGTGCCCGGCGCATTTGTGCGACGTTGAAGTTCGATGCGCCGATGTATCGCACCTTGCCCTCCTCCTTGAGTTTGGCCATGGCCGCCCAGCCCTCCTCGATATCTTCATCCGGCACGGGCCAGTGGATCTGGTACAGATCGATTGTCTCCAGTTTAAGCCGCTTGAGGCTGTCCTCGCATTCCCGGCGGATCGACTCGGCCTTAAGGCAGTAGCCGATCTCACGCTTTTCGTCCCAGGTCCTGCTGCACTTGGTGAACACGTACGGCCGGGTGGTCATGCCTTCGAGCGCCCGGGCGACGATTTCCTCGGAGTGGCCCAGTCCGTAGACCGCGGCAGTGTCGATCCAATTTATCCCGGCGTCCAAGGCGGATTTTATCGCCGCGATCGATTCGTTGTCGTCCTGCCGACCCCAGGAGAACTCCCAGCCCGCTCCGCCAATGGCCCATGCCCCAAAACCGATGGGGGTGATATGCAGATCCGAGTTGCCCAGTTGTTTGGTAACCATCTTTTTCCTTTGATCCGCACAATTATAGACGGCCTGTAAAGCCTGTATATACTACGTCCGTTGATTGGGCTGGGTATACATAGTCTCAATCGCATATCCAAATCCTGAAGATAAACGATCCAAGCCTCGGAAAAGGCCCCGGACCTGATTCGCATTATCCCGACAGCGTGCCCGGCAAATTACTTATAGTAAGACCAGTGGGGCGGCCACATTCGGCAGGGGTATACTATGTAAAAATTCGGATAAAATTTTACGCAGGGTATTGCGTAATATCTAAAAACGACTACAATGATTGACTAGGGGAGGATATTCCAAATAACGAAGTTTTTATAATAAAACCAATTAAAACAGATGCCTTAAGCTGAATAGCGGTCGGTAACCTTTTCCCGGAGGGATAACGACTCTTGTTTGGCTGGGTTCAGGCTTTCAAGCCGGTGAGGAATAGTGGCGAGGCTTAGGTATTACGTGAGCTAACGGTTATTAAACCGTTGGCCCCGCCAGTTCTTTGAAACACGGCAAAATGGTCGGTGTTCGATTTTGTTCCACTATTTTCAAAAGATTCCAGACTGCTTTCCTAACAAATCTTAAACACATTTTACAAACGACCCTGTAACATTTTCTTAAACTTTCTTAACGACAGGAGTTACCACATGAGTCCGGACAAACAAACCAATCTTG
>JBEKGL010000184.1:0-7129 GCA_050012815.1 Thermoguttaceae bacterium | reverse complement strand
CGCAAAAAGCCTGCTCGAATCTGGCGATTCTGGATTTAATGCGAGGACAGGGCGCACTGGTCGATTGCGTCAGCGCCAACGAAATCCGCCGGGCGCTGGCCGCCGGTTATGCCGTTGACGGCGATCCGCCCCCCATTGTCTACACCGCCGACATCTTCGACGCCGAGAGCCTTGAACTGTGCGTGCAAAAACGAATCCCTGTAAACTGCGGCTCGTCGGACATGATCGATCAGATCGGCGAACTGTTGCCCGGCGTCGGCATCACGCTGCGGATCAATCCCGGTTTCGGACACGGTCACAGCCAAAAAACCAACACCGGCGGCAAGCAGGCAAAGCACGGCATTTGGCATACGCAAATCGCCGATTGCCTTGCCCGGGCCGGGCGATATCGGCTGACCATAACCGGTCTGCACATGCACATTGGTTCCGGGACCGATTTGGAACATCTTTCGCAGGTCTGCGGGGCAATGGAAAAAGCGGCGCTGCAAGTCGGCCCATCGCTTCGGTCCATAAGCACGGGCGGCGGTTTGCCGACAGTGTATCGGCCCACGGATTCATACATCGATCTGGACGCCTATTTCGCCCTTTGGGACGCCGCGCGAAAGCGTCTGGAAAAGGAGTTCGGCCATCCCTTGCGCCTGGAAATCGAGCCGGGGCGGTACCTGGTCGCCGAGAGCGGTTATCTTGTAACCGAAATTCGCGCCGTAAAGCGGCAGGACGACAATATTTTTTATCTGGTTGACGCCGGTTTCAATAATCTCGCCCGGCCGATCCTTTACGGTTCGTTTCATCCCATGTCGATCGTTGCAGCCGACGGCGCCGCGAATCGGCCCGAGCAGGACGTGATAGTGGGCGGACCGCTGTGCGAATCGGGCGATATTTTCACCCAGGAAGAAGGCGGATATGTATGCACTCGCCGCCTGCCTGTTGCGCAAGTCGGCGACCTGCTGGTGATTGCCTGCGCCGGGGCCTACGGGTTCGTGATGGGCTCGAATTACAATTCCAAGCCCCTGGCCGCGGAAGTGCTCCTCGACGCCGGCCAGGCCCGGTTGATCCGCCGCCGGCAAACCTTTGAAGACCTGGTGCGGGAAGAACAGGTTTAATAAAAAAAGTATATACTGCTTTTTCAATTGCAGCGTATTCTCCATTTTTGCCAACCTGCCGGAAGTCTAAGGGCGGTTTTGGACTTTTTCTTGATTTATATGTACAATTATTGTACATTCAAGGTTGACGTGAATCGAGTCCAAGGCGTGTTGCTTCTCCGAATCTTAAAAAATACGATGTGCCATCCATCCAAATCCATGGGAAACGTTTCCCGCTTATTAAGTTCAGGCCGACGGTTTTTTTGGTCTTTATCGAAGGCTGCGTTGTGCCGCCTTGGCGCCGTTGCCGCCGTGATCGCAATTAGCGTTCAGGCCGCCCAGGCTGCCGCGGTCCACGTCCCGCTTTCGGGTTCACTGTGGGCGCATGACCCGTCAACAATGATTACCGATGGAAGCCAGTATTATTATTATTGTACGGGCCAGAATATCGTCTCCAGGTCTTCGTCGAACACTACGTACTGGCAAGCGGGTTCATCGGTGTTTAGTACCACGCCGACGTGGACTACGACGGCGGTTCCGGGCTTCACGGGATATTTTTGGGCGCCCGAGATCTCCTACTTCAACAATCTATACCACCTATATTACGCGGTTTCCACTTTTGGCAGCCAAGTGTCGGCCATCGGAATGGCGACGAGCACATCGCTATCCAGTCCTCTGTGGTCCGACCATGGTTCCGCGGTCCTCCAGTCTCAGGTCGGCAGCGCATTCAACGCCATCGACCCGGCAATCTTCACAAACACAGACGGGAAAATGTGGATGACGTTCGGCTCCTTCTGGCAAGGAATTTATGAAGTGCAACTCGACCCGGCCTCGGGCCTGCTTCTGAGTCCTTCCAACCCGGTGTATACTCAGTTGGCCAAAAACCCTGCCGACCCTAACGATGCGATCGAAGCATCGTATTTGTATCACCGTGGCGGTTATTACTACCTGTTCGTCAACTGGGGCAATCTTAATAACACGTACAACATCCGCGTCGGCCGAAGCACCAGCGTCAATGGTCCTTTCCTGGATCAAAGCAGCGTCAACATGGTAAGCGGCGGCGGCACGCTGTTTTTGGGAACCGAAGGCAACTATGTCGCCCCTGGCCAAATCGGCATTTACACTAAATCCAATACGGAATATTACAGCTACCACTACCTCGACGGGCAGAACAACAACTCGGCGACATACGGCATCAGCCAGATGTTCTGGACAAACGACGCTTGGCCCTCATCCTCTCTTACCGATTCGATCTGGTGCGGCGCAAGCGCGGCGAACAATCTTTGGTCATCCGGCGTAAATTGGGGCGGCAATGCCCCGGCTACAGGCACGGATCTGAAATTCGGCGCCACGGTGTCCGGGGGATTTACTACCAGCCAAAACGATAATTACGCGGCGCCGAAGTACACCGCGCTGCGTTTCCTATCCAATTCCGCGGCATATACGCTCGTGGGCACGGCGATCCGTTTGACCGGACCAATCGTCAATTCCAGCGCCAACAATCAAGTCGTGAACCTGAACGTGGTTTTCGATACCGGCGCGGGTTCGATCGACACCGGCGCGAAAAAACTCACCATCGGCGGAATACTCGGCGAAGTCGGCGGCTCGAAAAGTCTTACCAAAACCGGCACCGGCGAACTGGTTTTAAAGGCGATTAACACTTACACCGGCTCGACCAACATCAATCAAGGCGTGTTGACCATCGACGGCGGAGACTTGGCCGACGCCTCGACGATCAACGTCGCCGCCGGCGCAACACTGCAAGTCACAAGCGGCACGCCCGGCTTGGGCGACGTCTCCGGACTGGGCTCGACCTCCGTCAGCGGCGCTGGAACCGTACTCACCGTAAATAGCATCACCCAAAACACGCTCACCATCGGCAGCGGGGCAACGGTGATTATCAATTACATTCCCGGCGGACCGCTTGGCGGCAATTCAGTGCAAGCGGTTCCCGAGCCGGGCACGTTGCTCATGCTGCTTATCGCGGCAATGGCGGCAATCATCGTCAAGAAAAAATCAACGCCATGAAGGCCTTGATAATCACCGACGTACAAAACGATTTTTGTCCGGGCGGCGCATTGCCCATACGGGAAGGCGATGGAATAGTTCCGCTTATCAACCAATTGCAGCCGCGGTTCGACCTGGTTGTGGCCATGCAGGATTGGCATCCGGCCGATCACGGCAGTTTCGCCGTCAATCATCCGGGCAAAACGGTCGGGGAAGTTATCGACTTAAACGGTCTGCCGCAAATCCTCTGGCCGCTGCATTGCGTGCAAAAAACGCCGGGGGCCGATTTTCATCCCGGACTGGATCGTGGACGGATCGCCCGGGTGTTCCACAAAGGAACCGAACGAAACATAGACAGCTACAGCGGGTTTTTCGATAACGGCCATCGCAAGGCAACCGGCTTGGGCGAATACCTCAAGAAGCAAGGCGTGGATGAAGTTTATTTATGCGGTCTGGCCACCGATTACTGCGTGAAATTCACCGCCCTGAACGCCGTTGACCTCGGTTTTAAAACCCACGTGATTGAAGACGCCTGCCGAGGAGTGAATCTTGCGCCCAACGATGTAAACAGGGCCGTCGAAGAGATGAAGAGAAAAGGCGTGGCGGTTTGCACAAGTGATGAAGTTCTTTCGCGCCACATCACATAACCCGACCAATTTTAAATAGGAGGACAGGCATTCTTGCCTGTCTTCTTGGCGGCGGACAGGAATGTCCGCCCTCCTGATCACAACCATTGGCGGCGGACAGGAATGTCCGCCCTCCTGATCTGAACCCCAAGTCCTGAATCCCTGAACCCTTTATTCCGGCAGCGGCTGGCCTTTGGTCTCCGGGGCAAAGGGCAGAGCGATCAGTCCCACCAGGAAAATCACGCACATGGTCGCGCCGGCGTAGCGCATCGGTTCAGGATAATTTATGAAAACTTTGCTGCTCAATAGGCCGATGGTCAACGGCCCAAGGGCCGCCACGTATCGGCCGATGTTATAGCAGAACGACGTGCCGGTGCTACGCAGGCGCGTGGGATATAATTCGGGGAAGTAGATGGCATAACCGCCGAAAATCAAAAAAATGCTGCCGCCCATCAGCGGCGTCATCCAAAATACATCGACGGCGTTGTTCATAAAAAGAAACGCGATGCAGGTGCATACCCCGGCCAACACAAAGGCCACGGCAAAGGCCCGGCGGCGTCCCATTCCGCTGGTGAGGTAGCTAAAGGCGTAAGCCCCGAAAAATCCGCCGATATTAAACAGCATGGAAGTCATGCCGGCCCAAAAAACCACGTCGCCGTTAATTTTTTTCGCCCGTGCCGTGATCCTGTCAACTTGTTCCTGCAAACCGAGATTCGAGTTTGCGGCGGGCGGAGTCAGATATGCCGCCAGGCGTTTTTGGCGGTCTTGCGCCTGGGCATCGGGCAAAGGAAATTTTTTCTCGACCAGCGAAATTATGTTTTCCTTGGATATCTCCAGTTTTTTTTGGTCCAGTTCGACAATCACATCATAAATTTGTTGAGCGTCTTTCCGGCCAACTTCCTCGGGAATAAGGTCCTTTGGCCGAAGTTTTGCGATAAACGCGGACGCTTCTCGTGGAGAGCCGACAACCGCCGCAATGAACTGACGATCTTTTTCGGCATCGCCGGCCTCGCGCTCGCGGGCTTCGTAAACCTTGCGAAAAACGGTCTGGTTCAAATCGACGCTGAAAAAACCGATGCCCCACAGTCCGATGACCCCGGTCGAGGCCAGGATCATGCCCACGATTGTGTTCCTGCGCCAGCGCGGATCGCCGAAAAGTTCTTTTAGCGAGCCGGCCTTTTTTCTTTTTACCCCCTGGGCCACGGCTTTTTTCCAGGATTCCGGCTCTTTGAGGCTGCGAAACACCGGGATGGCCAATACCGCCGGCAATGCGCCCACGGCCAAGGTCCAGCGCCAGGATTCGGATATGAAACTGATTTTTTCCAAATGGCCGAACCCCATGCCGATCAAAGCGGCAGTCACGTTTCCCCAATTGGCCAAGGCTTGCAGCAGCCCTAGGGCCTTGGGGCGGACCCGATCGGGCATATACTCGGCGACCAGGGCCACGCCCACCGAAAACTGCCCGCCCACGCCCAGTCCGCAAAGGAAACGATACAGTATGAATTCCCAATAGTTATGGGCAAAACCGCTCAGACCGGTGAATATGGAATATACGAGGATGGTCAGGACCATGGTCCGGGCGCGGCCGATCTTGTCGCCCAAAATGCCGAAGATAATCCCGCCGGTGGCCCAGCCGACAAGCATCAGCGATGTTGCCAGGCCGCCGTAATAATCCACGTCTTTGGCATCCGCGGCCAGACCCAACAGGGCGGCAACGGCGGGTTTGCGGACCACGTTAAAGAGTTGTTGGCCCATGCAGTCGAAGACCCATCCCAGCGTGCAGACCATCAATACGAACCATTGGTAGCGGTTCAACTCGTAAAACCACGGCCTGCGCCCCTCCGGACCGCCGATAATTCCGGCGCGAGATGGTGAATCGGTCAAGGATGAAGTCCTCCGTTTTGTATCGTGTCGATGAAGGCTTGCACATTGGCGGTGGAAGCCTGGGGAGGCATGCCGCCGCCGCAGGAAAGTATCAACCGCCGCTTATCCTCGATTGTAGCCAAGGCCGCGGTTACGCTCCGGCGCACGTCGTCGGGCGAGCCTTGGGCCATCACGTCGCGCGGCGGGATGTTGCCCAGCAATACCACCGACTCGCCCGCTAGGCGGCGAATCTCCTCCAAACCGTGTTTAAAGGAAAAATTGAATACGTTTACGCCCATTTCCGACAAGTAGCGGGCTGTAATCAGCCCGGCCGCGTCGTTGTGCAGCATCCGCGCCGGTACGTTCAGGCAGGCAAAAATCTTTTTGAAATACGGCAAAACGAACTCCTGAAAATCCTTATCGCCCAAGAAGCCGATCAAATCGTCGAGAACGAAAATGCCCCCGATAGTGTCGAAACATTCCGCCTGATACACGAGCCAATCGACGATGAAGTCGGTAGCCAGCGAGAGCAGTTTGTGGATTTCCTCGGGCTGGATTTTCACGCCGATCAACAGTTCGGTGTGCCCCAAGAGATACGATGCGATGTTCAGTGGTCCGCGAGACACGGCAAAACGGATGCGATGGCCCGAATCCTCGATCGCACGGCGGCATCGCCCCAACCGCTTGATGACGAAGGGGAGCAGGCCGTCGCTACGGCAGTTCGGCTTGGTTAGATTATTTACATCCTCATAGCGAAACAGCATCTTGCTCGCACTGGGAAAGTCGTTCTCATGCCAGATGCACTTTGCCCCGAAGGCCGAGGGCTCGGTGCACATGCCGTATTCGGCCCAGAAGCCGGGCAAAAACATGATCCTATCGAACCGGCGCGCCGCTTTTAGATTGGCTTCCAGCCAAGAGCGGTCGTCGTAAAAATAATCCATTATCGAAACACCGGCCCAGCCGGGCAGCCAGGGGCTGTCGATAATCAGCCCGGCGGGAAGGGGATCGAGCAAATCGCCGTCGATTATTTTCAGCAAATCCAGCCATTGCGAGTCGGTCATGGAATATAATGATAACCGATTTGTCTAACCTTTTCCATGCGATAGAGGCGCGTTCGGCCGTAGAGCAATTTTTTCGTAAAGCACGTCGAGAATATCGCCGGCGACCTCGGCTTGGCTGCTTTCCAGCAGTACGTCCAGTTTTCCGTGCAGTTCGTGTTTGCGGTTCATAAGGCGGACGGCCGAAAGCGCCCCTTCCATGGTAAGAGGGCCGCCCATGCCCACGCGGCTGTTGAGCTCGTCGAAATCGGCCTGCGTCCAGCCGTCGAATAATTCGCCGTGGTCTGCCAGCGCCTCTTCGACCATGGGATTGGTCAGGCGGTCGAAACTGCGATAGAGCAATTGGGCGGGATCGATGAACAACTCGTCCACCGATATTCCCAGGCCGGCAGCCAGGCGATGCAGCGTCCGGGCGTGGGGCTTTTTCACCCCGTTTAAGATGCCGCGAATGGTGCGTTTATCCAGACCGGTCTGCCCGGCGACCTGCTGAATC
>JBEKGL010000183.1:0-7130 GCA_050012815.1 Thermoguttaceae bacterium | reverse complement strand
TTTGCGGCGGGTACGATTACCAGCGAGCGCGAACGGCAGACAATGGAACTGCTGCTCACAACCACGCTTTCGCCCTGGGAAATTCTTTGGGGCAAGATGCTCTCCAGCCTGCGGGTCTCGGTGGTGCTGACGGCCTTTGTTGCCTGGCCGCTGTTGTTGGCATGGATCTTGCCGCCGGGGACTTATTGGCGCAGCACGTTCTCCATGCTGGGCTACGTGGCAGTGGTGATTATGAGCTGCCTGACGACCACTACTTTGGCCATCTTCTGCTCAGTACTGGTGCGCAAGACCACAACGGCAATTATGACGTCTTACATCGCGATTATATTGTTGTATGCCGCGCCCTTGGCCGTGGAAGGTTTTGCTCAGTTGAAATATCCCGAATCCGCTTTCACATTTTGGGTTGGCAAATTCACCTTTACCAGTCCCTTTGCCGCAGCGTTTAGCTTGCCATTGCACTTCTCGGAAACGGCAGTCTTGGCCAATTGGACGGTATTTTTCGGTTACTTGGCGTTTTATGGGGTGTTGAACTTGGGGATGTTGTTGTCAATCGTGGAATTGTTCAACGCCCGCTGGCGGGTAAGCTCGGAAGGATGAAGGATGAAAAAAACCGCTTGCGGTTTCGCGACGAACGTTTCGTAAAGTGGGCAGTAAACTGCCACCCCTAAATAATTCCCTATTCCCTGTCCCCTCGCCTACGCAACCGTCCGATTTCGTCCTTCCTGTTTGGCTCGGCGGAGGGCTTCGTCGGCTTGGGCGAAAAGCGTGCCGGGATTCACGGGTGGAGTTATGGAACTGGCACAGGCAAGTCCGGCGCTGGCCGTTACGCGGTGGATGCCTGAAGCAGTTAATTGGTCGGGCAATGCCGTGCGGACGCGTTCGACCACGACCGGTGCGATGCCAGGATCGGAGACCCAAATCAGCAGTCCGAATTCGTCGCCGCCGATTCGGGCCACAAAGTCGCCTTGGCGCAGGTTCTCGCATATAGCCGAGGCGACGGATTTTAAGACTTCGTCGCCGGCCGCATGGCCAAAGGCGTCGTTTACTTGCTTGAAATGATCCAGGTCGAAAATCGCCAGGCAAAGGCAGCGGGAATCGGTTGCCGCGCCGAGGCGCTCGCGAAGCGTTTGATCCCAAGCCCGGCGATTTGGCAGTCCGGTCAAAGGATCGGTAAAGGCCTCGGTATACAAGCGATGTTGGAGTTCGGTGAAGGAGAGTTCCCGGCGTCGCAGGCGCACGATTTCAGCCAATAGACGGCAGGCCAATTGCAATTCCCGGGGACTCGGCCGGTTGGGTAAATTTACGTCGGCCGGGGCGTCGCTGCCGATGCGGATCACGCCGCAGTCCCCCTCGAATACAGGGGTTCCGTCGGTGATTACTACATCGGGCTGCTGATCTTGCTGGATGGAGGCGGAATCGAACCAAATACAAGCGGATATCGGACCGAGCATTTCCGTCCAGAGCCGGATATTTTCCGCTGTTTCGGCCAGCAGCAAGATTTTCACGGATTCAGGGGATTTTTCAGTCATAAATTGTGTTTGCAAAACCGCAAGCGGTTTTATAATCCCACGCGTGACCGCCGGTCGCGGCTTTATGACCCCTGATTATATCACAGTCTGCCTGCTTGCAGCATTTCCAGTGCTTGGTAGAATCACCGGGAACGTCATTTTTCAGAAATGGGCTGGTACTCATGGGAACCGAGACAATCGAACTTGGGCCGGTCCCGAGCTGGTGGACGCGGCGGCATTTACTTGGGCTGGAAGAGCTTTCGGCCGAGGAAATTTTATTCATTTTGGATAAGGCGGCGGTTTTCAAGCAAAACTCCTCGCAAGGGCAAAAACGCCTCCCCTTGCTGACCGGAAAAACGTGCGTGAACTTGTTTTTCGAGAATTCCACGCGCACCCGGACTAGTTTCTCGCTGGCCGCCAGGAGGCTTGGGGCGGATACCGTGGATTTTTCCGCTTCGACCAGCAGTCTTTCAAAAGGCGAGACTTTTATCGACACGGCGAAAAACATCGAGGCCATGGGCGTGGATGCGGTGATAGTTCGCCACCGGACGCCCGGCACCCCCCAGTTGTTGGCCCAAAATCTTCGCTGTTGCGTGATTAACGCCGGCGACGGCGCCCACGAACATCCCACCCAAGGTTTACTGGACATTATGACTATCCGCCAGCGCCGGGGAAGGATTGAAGGCTTGACCGTTGCTTTGGTAGGCGATATCGCCCACAGCCGCACTGCCAGATCGAATATTTGGGGACTAAAAAAACTCGGGGCCCACGTGATCGTGTGCGGACCGTCCACATTGGTCTCGCCGCGCTGGGCGGAGTTGGGCGTGGAGTATTCCTATAGCCTGGATGCCATCCTTCCCCGCGTGGACGTGTTGAACCTGTTGCGGATTCAATTCGAGCGGCAATATACTCGGCCCTTCCCCTCGGTCCGCGAATACGCCCACCTGTATGCGATGAATCGGGAGCGGTTGGCCAAGGCGAAAGCCGATATCCTGATCCTCGCGCCCGGCCCGATAAACCGCGGCGTTGAAGTGACTCCGGACGTGGCCGACGGCACTCAATCGGCCATCCTCGAGCAGGTCACTAACGGCGTGGCCGTGCGAATGGCGGTCCTTTGGTTGTTGTTAGGAGACAGGGGACATGGCTAGTTTATTGATCCAGAACGGGCGAGTGATCGATCCATCACAACAGATGGACCGGATTGCCAATCTTCTTGTCGTGGACGGCCGGGTTGCCGCGCTGGACGTGCAACCGGGCGGAGAGCAGTCGATCATCGACGCCTCGGGCAAGATCGTATGTCCCGGACTGATCGACATGCACGTCCACCTCCGCGAGCCGGGGCAGGAAGAAGACGAAACAATCGAGACCGGCACCGCCGCCGCGCTGGCCGGGGGTTTTACCTCGATCGCCTGCATGCCCAATACCGAGCCTACGGTCGACAGCCAGGGCGTGGCCGACTTCATCCGCCACCAGGCCGCTCAGGCCGACAACTGCAACGTCTTTGTCGTGGCCTGTGTAAGCAAAGGCCGGGAAGGAAAGGAACTGGCCGAAATCGGGCAGTTGGTAAAGGCCGGGGCCGTGGCCTTCAGCGACGACGGCTCACCGATCTACAATCCTGAACTGATGCGCCGGGCGTTCGAATACTGCCTGATGTTCGACAAGCCCGTGCTGAACCACTCCGAAATCCGCGAGCTGACCGAACACGGGGTAATGCACGAGGGACTGACTTCGTTGATCTTGGGTCTTTCGGGCATGCCGGCCGCGGCCGAGGACGTAATGGCCAGCCGCGACATTGCCTTGGCCGAGGCGACCGGAGGGCGTTTCCACCTGATGCACGTTTCCACGGCGGGCAGCGTGGATGCCGTGCGGCGCGCCAAGCGCCGCGGGGTGCGCGTAACCACCGAGGTCACGCCGCATCATTTCACCCTTACCGACGAATGTCTGCGCTCGTTCGATTCGAATTTCAAGATGAATCCGCCGCTAAGGGGCCGCGAGCACGTCGAGGCGGTTATTGCCGGATTGGCCGACGGAACGATCGACGTAATCGCCACTGACCATGCCCCGCACGCAAAAGAAAAGAAAATGCAGGAGTTGGACCAGGCGCCGTTCGGCATCGTGGGTTTGGAGACGGCGCTGGGCCTGGTGGTCACGAAACTGATAAAACCCGGCCATCTGGACTGGTCGAGCGCGATTCAAAAGATGACCATCAATCCCGCCCGTATTTTGGGCATAAGCAAAGGCACGCTGGCGGTCGGGGCGGATGCCGACATCACCATTATCAATCCCGAGGTCTGCTGGAAAGTCGATCCCGCGGAGTTCCGCTCGAAAAGCACGAACTCTCCATTTTGCGGCTGGGACCTCACGGGCCGGGCCGAAATCGTAATCGTCGCTGGACGGGTGAAATATAAGAGGGGATAGGGAATATGGGGTAGTGGACAGGGTATGAGGGGTAGTTGCACCCTCAGGCGTTGTGTTAAAATAATCTACTCATTTATAACGGGAGGCAGGCATTCTTGCCTGTCTTTTTCCGGCCGGACAAGCATGTCCGGTCTCCTGATTTGGCTTGTTTATTTTGTTACGGATCTTTACCGCAACATTTTCACGTGCAGTCTTCTTAGCAAAATGGTATAATTCCCGATATAGACGTACTAGTCGAGCGGCGGCTAGTGGCACCCTCATAAGAGAATCCCGAACGATAATGGGGAAGAAATAATGAGGACAATACGGTTTAGGGGATTCACGCTGGTCGAATTGCTGGTGGTGATCGCCATTATCGGCGTTCTAATCGGGCTGCTTTTGCCCGCCGTGCAAGCCGCCCGGGAGTCGGGCAGAAGACTGGCGTGCATAAACAACCTCAAGCAAATCAGCACGGCTATATTGAATCACGAGAACACCACTAAAAGGTTCCCAACCGGCGGTTGGGGATCGAAATGGGTGGGCGATCCGGACCGGGGCAACGCGCAGAATCAGCCTGGCGGCTGGATATACAACATTTTGCCATTTATCGAACAAGGCAACTTACACAACACCGGCTCGGGCATGAATGGAACCTATAAGTACGACGCAGCCGCGAAAATGATCGCCATGCCCTTGCCCGAGTTCATCTGTCCCACCCGAAGGGCCCCGGAAGTATTTCCTTACCAACCGGGCATAACGCCGCAGACCTTTAATGCGACCCAGACTAAATCGGCCGCGCGCACCGATTACGCCGTCAATCGGGGTGATTTATACGTCGAACCCGGAGAGGGGCCGCTAAATTATGATGACAAGTCTTACAACTGGCCCGACACCACGCAGATCACGGGCATTTCCTTTGTCCGCAGCATGATCCGGGAAATTGACATAAGTGATGGTCTAAGTAATACGTACCTGGTCGGAGAAAAATATATTAATTCCCTGGAATACGCCTCCGGAAAAGATAAGGGCGATAATTCCAGTGTTTGCCAAGGGGATTGCTACGATGTTGCACGATATTCGGCATTAACATATCTGAATGACAAGAATCAGTGGGTAACCGACCCCTTGCCGCCGGTGAAAGACATGCGAACATGGACGGACTTCTATTGTTTCGGCAGCGCCCATCCGGCTACCTGGCAGGCGTCGTTTTGCGATGCCTCGGTACATTCCATCAGCTACGATATCGATCTGGAACTGCACCGCAAATTGGGCAACCGTTGCGATGGTGAAGCGGTGGATAAAAGCGGATTGTAAAAGCAGTTTTCAGTAATCAGTTTTCAGTTATCAGTTTTTTCTCCAGCCTACTGTCTACGGTCTACAGCCTTTTGTATTCATCCTTCATTCTTCCCCAGTCATGTCATTGATAATCGACGGCTATAACCTGCTGCATGCGGCGGGAATTCTTGGCGGTGGAACAGGGCCCAGAAGTTTGGAACTTTCGCGATTGGCGATGCTGAATTTTTTGGCCGAATCGCTTACTACCCGGGAACTTTCGCATACCACGGTGGTTTTCGACGCTAAGGAAGCCCCTTGGGGGGCAAAGAATACCGTGGAGCACCGTGGGATTACCGTGCAATTCGCCTCGCGCTGGCCGGATGCCGATTGTTTGATCGAGGAACTGATCGGCCGGGATTCTTCGCCCAGGCGGTTGACCGTCGTGTCCAGCGATCATCGACTTCAGCGCGCTGCTCGGCGGCGTAGGGCCAAGGCCGTTGACAGCGATGTATGGTATCAAGAACTGGTGCGAAAGCGTCATGCCAGACGCAAAGCGAAGTCCTCGGCCCCAGAGCGTCCGGCGGTGCCGCTGTTGGCCGAGGACGTGGAGTATTGGGTCAGGCAATTCGGAGGCCAATCGGAACTGGAGCAATGGATGAAGCAGGAATTGGCCGGCGGCGAATCCGTTTTACAGATGCGCGAAAAAGATGCTTTGAAAGACGAGCAACCGCTCGATTCCGTAAACCCGTTTCCGCCTGGATACGCGGAAGACCTGGAAGAGGAATAAACTTAAGAGTTGAGATACTGAAAACCGGGAATTAAACGGGAATTAAAACTATTTAAACAACTACATAATTAGGGGGGGCAATGTTGACATTCGCAGTTATATATCGTTACATTATTCCTAAAGTTCCCAAGTCCCCGCAAAAATGAGGAGCACTCGAATATGCAAGCAAGAGTACGCACAAGATCGGCCGCACTGATTACTATAATTGCAGGCATTGTGATAGGTATTTTCACGTCACCGCTGTTCGCCCAGCGGGGCAGGGGAGGCGGGCCGATAACCGGAGTATACAAATTACGGATTGCGCCCAACTGGTTCGACAACGACTCCCGTTTCTGGTATCGCAACGACCTCAGCGGCGGCGACAGGGAATTCATCCTCGTCGATGCGGAAAGCGGGACGAGGCAAACGGCGTTCGATCACCAGAAGCTGGCTGCTTCGTTGTCCAAGGCAGCCGTCAAGGAATACCAGGCCAATCGGTTGCCGTTTGAGAGCATCGAGTTCGTCGATGGCGGCAAGGCCGTCCAATTCAAAGCGGACGGTACGACCTGGAAATGCGATCTAAACTCATACGAGTGCACAAAGCCCGCATTGGACTTGGGTGCTGCGTCGCCCGCTGGGCCAGACTCGCCTGCCGCGGACCGGTCGGCGGAGGAACAGAATGAGGATGCGACCCTGTTGGCCGACGCATCTTCGCCCCACGCGGAGCAGGAAAGGGGGTCGGTGCGGCAGAAGAATCAGGGCGAGGACGACGACCAACCCGTGGATCAGCGCGAACTGATCCGCTCGACGCGCTCGAAAGACGGCAAGTGGACCGCCTTTATCAAGGACGAAAACGTGTACGTGCGAGGCGAAGACGGGAAGGAGATTCAACTGAGCAGTGACGGCAAACCGGGACTGGGTTACGGGATGCTGCGCTGGGCCCCGGATTCGCAAACCCTGGTGGCGTTTCGCATCGAGCCTGCGAAAGAAAAGGATGTCTACGTGGTCGAGTCGTCGCCCAAGGGAGGCGGGCGGGCCGTGCTGCACACACGTCCTTATGCCCTGCCCGGAGACAAGTTCACCGCCTTTGAACTGAACTTGTTCGATCCGGCCAACCAGAAGCAGATCAAGCCCGAGGTAGACCGGATCGATTTCGGCTTTCCCGAACTGCGTTGGAACAGCGA
>JBEKGL010000182.1:0-7131 GCA_050012815.1 Thermoguttaceae bacterium | reverse complement strand
AATGCAAAAAACACAATCGACGCGCCTAGCATAAGCCCGGACAGGCCGTAAGGAACAAACGGGGTGCGCGTTGCGTCGTCGATGGGCAGCAACCAGCGATTTAAACCCAACCAGCCCAAAATACCCCAGGATTCGGCTGTTTTGCGCTGGGCAGCTTGGCCCACTTGCGGCAGGAGTTTTTCAATTATGTCCTTGTCTTCAACTGTTTTTGGCAATTGGGTTTTAAAGTTGGCAATAACTTCGGCGGCCATTTTTTTCGCGGCATCGGCCGAAATTCGGCCCTCGCTCAGCAATCGCTCGGCTTCGCGCCCGGCCCACTGAGTGCGATAAGCGGCGCGTAATTCTTTGTGCAACTGATCCAGGCGATTGGTAGCAACATTTTCCTCGATATCGGTTTTATCTTTGATTTCATTTTCCAGGTAGTTTTTAACGATTTTCGGCATTTCTCGTTCTTCGGGCAGGACGCGCATGGAATAGGGAACATTGTGCCAATTGTCGGGTTGGATATAGCCCCAGCCCACGGCAACCACGAATAATACCACGCTGAGTTTAATGAACACCAGCACGGCATTGGTGCGGGCGCTTTCGCGGATTCCCACCACCAAGATCGTGGTGACTACGGCCATGATTAATAGCGAAGGCATATTGAACCAGGGCCGTCCGGCCAATCCTTCCACGTGTGTAAAAGGATCGGAAAGGAGTTGTTTGGGGATTTGCAATTTACTGCTGAATACCAGTAAAAATTCGTTTAAATAACCCGACCATGCCGACGCCACCGTGGCGCAGCCCATGGCGTATTCCAAAATCAGATCCCAGCCGATGATCCAGGCGAAGATCTCGCCCAGCGTAGTGTAAGCGTAGGTGTACGCGCTACCGGCCACAGGGGCCATTGCGGCGAACTCGGCATAGCACAAGGCGGCAAGGGCGCAACCCAAGGCAGCGATTGCAAATGAGATCATCACGCCCGGTCCGGCGTAGTCGGCAGCCGCCACTCCGGTCATCACGAAGATGCCTGCCCCGATAATGCAGCCCACGCCCAGCGAAGTGAGCGCCACCGGCCCAAGTACCCGGTGCAGGCGATGTTCGCCGGCCATCTCGGCCAGCAGCATTTCCAGATCTTTTTTGGCGAAGATGTGTTTCCAAGTCATATAAATAGGGATTGGGGATTTGAGATTTGAGATTTGAGATTAGGGATTAGTATAAAGCCGCGACCGTTGGTCGCGCCCAGTGGATGGCGATGAAAAGGATTCAGGGATCAGGGTTAAGGGTTCAGAATCCAGCATTCGGGGTTCAGACTAAAGTTTAAGATAAGCTCTTGGGACCGCTCTATCAAGCCGGGGCGCTTTAGACAAGTTCCTCGCCGGTCATTTCCGCGGATTCTTTGGGAATCCCACCGGCCAGCAGCAAATACCATCGGCGAACGGCCTCGATTAAGATTATCCCGGTGAGCACCAGCATCAGGCTCGCCAACACGCACATGAGCTTGTAAGAAAACAACTGGGCCGCCGAGAGATCGGGATTAGCCAGTAATCCCCACCAATTTTGAATGCTCTCGATGCCGGCAGTAAACACCGTTACCACCGCGTAGGTGAATGGCACGCCGGTGCATAGCGCATAAATGCGTTTTGGCGAGTGTTTTAAAAGGTAGGTTGTTCCCACGGCCAGGGCTATGGTTGCCAGGAGTTGATTTGCAATTCCCATCATTCGCCACAACCGGTCGATGTCGCTGGTGTACAATAGATAACCCCAGAGAAAACTAACGATTGCACTGACGATCACGTTCAGGGTCCATGAGGGCTCCCGAACTGTTTTTTGGTCGGATTTGAACTGAGCGAGCGTCTCCTGGAAAATGAATCGGGCAACTCGCGTTCCGGTTTCCAGCAATGTGAGGATGAAGAGCGCCTCGAACATGATCACGAAATGGTAAAGGTAGGACATCAAGGATTTTAAGCCCGGCAGATCGGCAAGAATCTTGGCCATGCCCAGGGCGAGCGTTACTGCGCCCGCCGTTCGGCCGGATAGATCTTCCTTGACGCCGGCCTCTTCTTTTAGTTTGTCGAATTCGACCGGAGTGAGATCCCACTGGTATTTATCCTTGGCATCTTGAACCAGGGTCTCATATTTTGCCTTTTCGGTATTGATCTTGAAGTAATCGCCCGGCTCCAATGCGCAGGCGGCAACCAGCGCCGTTATGGAGACGAAACCCTCGAGCAACATGCCGCCGTAAGCTATGGGGCGGATATCGGATTCTTTATTGACCATCTTGGGCGTTGTGCCGGATGCGATCAGGGCATGAAATCCCGAAAGCGCGCCGCACATAATTACGATCGACACGAATGGCCAGACCGTACCGGAAACCACCGGTCCGCCGCCGTGAATGTAAGGCGTGGTAGCCTGCATTTTGAGCATTGGATGCGCGACTAAAATGCCGATGCCCAGCATGGCGATTACACCCACCTTCATATAGGAACTCAGATAATCGCGCGGGCATAATAGCACCCAAACAGGCAGGATAGATACGATTCCCGCATAGGCCGGCAGGATGACTGACAGTTGTT
Source organism: Thermoguttaceae bacterium (assembly GCA_050012815.1). Taxonomy (GTDB): domain Bacteria; phylum Planctomycetota; class Planctomycetia; order Pirellulales; family Thermoguttaceae; genus JBEKIK01. The sequence goes on along the minus strand of JBEKGL010000182.1, from coordinate 4,573 downwards.
TTGGCGAAAAAATCAGCCATTCGCGCAATACGGAATCGTCGAAGGTTTTGCCGAAGATCACGCCTAAGATCACGATTGTCATGCCGATCAGCGAGGCCTCGCCCACGTGGCCGGGGCGAATCTTGTTCATCCAAAAACCGGTCAATAGGGCCGCCGGGATAGTGACGATGATCGTGAACATCCCCCAGGCGCTTTCGTTTAAGGCATTTACCACTACAATGGCGCAGCCAGACAACGTGGCGATCACAATAAACAAGGTTGCAATAGTTGTGGTTATGCCGGCGACCGGTCCCATGAGATTTCTGGCGATTTTGGGGAGTGACTGTCCGTCGTGCCGCACCGAAGCCACAAGCACCACGAAATCGTGCACGCCGCCGGCCAAGCAAGCACCGATCACGATCCAGCAAAATCCGGGAAAGTAACCCCATTGCGACGCCAAAACCGGTCCGATGAGCGGGCCGGGCCCCGCGATGGCGGCAAAATGGACCCCGAATAAGACGAGCCTGCGCGTGGGCTGATAATCTATGTCGTCGCGCAGCCGATGGGCGGGAGTGATTCGCCGGTCGTTAAGTGCAACTACTTTTGCCGCCAAAAATGCCCCGTAAAACCGATAAGCAATCGCAAAAGCCGCCAGGGCGGTTATCACCAGCCACAGTGAGTTCATCGGTTGTCCTTCCTTAGCCCCGGACCCAGCCTTTATCATATTACTCTCAAACGATTAGAGCAACTGTAACCGACGGATGGACGGCCAAAGTAAAGCTCCTATAATGGGCGGAATAAGCAGAAAAAGGATGAAGGATGAAGGATGAATAAAAAATGCCGGGGCATGAAAATTGATTACTAATCACTTTTTAGAAACCGCTTGCGGTTTTGTGCTATTTATTGTTCTTTAATTCCCGCCCCCCGTTCCTTACTCTGATCCCCCAAAGGAGAAAGACATCGTGCCAGAAAAAGTAATCATTATCGGCAGCGGACCGGCCGGTTGGACCGCAGCCATCTACTCCGCCAGAGCGGAATTAAAGCCCCTCGTTTTTGAAGGCGCCGTGACCGAAGAAAATCGCATGGCAAGCACCCTGCCATTGGGTCAGTTGGCCTTAACCACCGAAGTGGAAAATTTTCCGGGTTTTCCGGCCGGCGATATGACAGCCTATCTCGACTCCGCGATCAATCCCGCGACTCGAGGGATGATGGCCCCGCATAAAAAAGAAGGCGTTTCCGGCCCGGAACTAATGGAACTGATGCGCCAGCAGGCGGTCAATTTCGGCACGCGGGTAATCACCGAAGACATTGTTGATGTGAATTTCGACGTCCATCCGTTCCAACTCACGGCCTCCGACGGCAAAATCCACGAGACTTTGGCGGTGATCGTGGCCACCGGCGCCCGGGCGAATTACCTCGGGCTGCCCTCGGAAGAAAAATTCAAGAATCGGGGCGTCAGTGCGTGCGCCGTGTGCGATGGGGCTTTGCCGCGGTTCAGGAACAAGCCCTTGGCCGTCATCGGCGGCGGCGACTCGGCCGTGGAGGAGGCCGATTATCTGGCAAAATTCGCCGGCGTCGTTTATATGGTCCATCGCCGCGATCAACTGCGTGCGTCGAAGATCATGGCCCAACGTGCAATGATCCATCCGAAAATCAAAATCCTTTGGAACCGTCATCTGGGCGAAGTGCTGGGCAACGACAAAGACGGCGTTACCGGCGTGCGCCTGACGAGCACCATAGGCGAGCCGGATATGCAACTCGATGCCGCCGGCGTTTTTTTGGCCCTCGGCCACACGCCTAATACGGCGTTTTTGAAAGGCAAACTGGCGCTGACCGAAAAGAAATACATCAAATGGACCGCGCCTCAGCGAACTTATACCAGCATGGAAGGCGTGTTCGCCGCCGGCGATGTGGCCGACGATTATTTCCGCCAGGCAGTAACCGCCGCCGGCAGCGGTTGCATGGCTGCACTAGACGCCGAACGCTGGCTGGCCGCAAAGGGGGAATGAGAAAGGTATATGGGATGTATGACTACCGATAATGCCTATAAAATATTAGATGACTGTGCCGATTTGATGGAAAAGTATTCTTCAACATTTCCAAAACCTGCTGATATGATTGGGAAGTCGAAGCATACTGCAATCATAACATTATGGTTGGCAATGAAGCATGGTCTCCGTATCATACATAGTATGAGTCATCTTCTTCAAGAAGATGATAATAATGCTGTATTATCTTGCATATTGTTACGCTCATACTATGAATTATCTATTCGTTTGCTATGGGCATCAAGGGAGACCGATGGTTGGTTGCGACTTTATGCATCCGATATTCAGCAAAAAAAGAAATGGGCAGCGGAAGCAAAACTTTCTCAAAATCCAGATATGGTCAAAATAGCAAATGACGAACTCCAATGGATTAAGAATATTGAAAATCAGAGGGACTCCCACGGGAAACCCATTGAATCAGTCCCAAAAAATGATGAAATCCTAAAATATATAGATCAGCACGAAAAAAAATACAATCCATTAAGTAGTCAGGGTAATTCGGGGCAACTTCACTATACATTCCTATATCGAACTCTTTGCCGTGCCTCACATGCGAATATCGAAGCGTTAACTGGTGAAGTGAACAAGATGTACATATCTCAAGCTTATATCGGAGGTATGGTTGCCACCGTCAATTTGCTTACAGCATTTATGCATACCACTTCACAATCTCCTTATGATGATATAAAAAACATGCTAACGAAAGATTTTATGCCTATATGTGAGAGATGTCGCCAACTATGAAAAATACACTTTATAGTACCTTTTTTCCTGGACAGCTTTAGCGGTCATTTGTATATTTTCAATCATGCAAAAACGAATCTCGACCAGTCTTGTTCCTGCTGAACGAATAGAGCAATCGATTTTGTTTATCCGCGGAGAAAAGGTAATGCTCGACTTCAATCTGGCTGAACTTTACAACGTGGAAACACGCACATTAGTCCAGGCCGTGAAACGCAATGCCGATCGATTTCCTGGTGATTTTATGTTCCAACTGAACAAAGATGAACTTGAGATTTGGAGATCACAAATTGTGATTTCCAAACCATCGGCCAAAATGGGTCTCCGCCGACGACCCTATGCTTTTACTGAACACGGGGTGGCGATACTCTCCAGCGTACTCCGCAGTCCTCGTGCCGTACAGGTAAATATTGAAATTATTCGCGCCTTTGTCCGTCTTCGACGGCTTCTTGCTTCCCATGCCGATTTAGCACGAAAATTAGCCGATATGGAGAAAAAGTACGATATGCAATTTAAGGTTGTATTCGACGCAATTCGTCATCTTATGACTCCTATTGAAGCCAAAAAGCCACAACCCATAGGTTTTCACTCCAGAATAAAAGATTGAGTAACCATCAATAATGAGCCCAAAAATCTCCATTGCCGTATCTCGCAAAGCCGAATCGGTCGGCCGCGAGGTGATTATCGAAGGTTGGCTGCGCACGCGGCGCGACTCTAAGGCCGGGTTTAGTTTCCTTGAACTCAATGACGGTTCTTGTTTTGGCAATATCCAGGTCATTGCCGAGGCGTCGCTGCCGAATTATGAATCGGAAATCAAAAAACTTTCGGCCGGTTGCAGCGTCCGGATCTCGGGCGTGGTCCAAGCCTCGCCTGGAAAAGGACAAGCAACCGAGGTCAAAGCCAAAGATATAACTATTTACGGCACTGCCGACACGGAAGCGTATCCGCTGCAAAAGAAGGGTCATTCGTTCGAGTTTTTGCGGACCATCGCCCATCTGCGCCCGCGCACCAACACCTTCGGCGCAATCGCCCGGGTGCGAAACTGCGTGTGCAACTCGATCCATCAGTTCTTTCAGGAAGAAGGATTCCTTTATATCCACACGCCAATCATCACGGCCAGCGATTGCGAGGGGGCGGGCAAGATGTTCCAGATCACAACGCTCGATCTACCGAAACTGGCCCAGTCGGGAGCGAAGGTCGATTATGCGATGGATTTTTTCGACCGGCCGGCGTATCTGACCGTCAGCGGGCAGTTGGAGGCGGAAATATTCGCCTGCTCGCTTGGCAAGGCGTATACTTTCGGGCCCACGTTCCGCGCCGAAAACTCCAACACGCCACGACATCTGGCCGAGTTCTGGATGGTCGAGCCGGAAATGGCCTTTTGCGATATCTGGGGCGATATGGACGTGGCCGAGCGGCTGCTGAAGCGGATTTTCGGCGACGTGCTGCAAAAATGCCCCGACGACATGGCGTTTTTCAACGATCGGATAGACAAAACAGTCATCGACACGCTTCAACATATCTTAGACAGCGAATTTCGGCGCGTGCCGTACACCGAGGCCGTCGAGATATTACAAAAATCGGGCGAGACGTTCGAGTTCCCTTGCGATTGGGGCTGCGATCTGCAAGCCGAACACGAACGGTATCTCACCGAAAAACATTTTAAATGCCCGGTGATTCTCTACGATTATCCACGAACGATAAAACCATTCTACATGCGGCTGAACGACGATCAAAAAACGGTCCGGGCGATGGACGTGCTGGTGCCCAAGGTGGGCGAAATCATCGGCGGCAGCCAGCGCGAA
>JBEKGL010000181.1:0-7132 GCA_050012815.1 Thermoguttaceae bacterium | reverse complement strand
AACACCTTTGCCAACTCCGTCGACTCGAATGTTTCCGCCGCAACGTTCGAGCGGCCGCAGGCAGGACAATCAAAATGGATATTAGTCCCTCGTCCTTGCGTCGTAACGGCGGTTAAAGGCACGTACATATTCTTTTTCTTTCATGCTCAATTGCCCTTGGCTTGTCCCTAAAAATACTAAAGTTCTAAATTCTTGTCAACTTTATTGAGCGCCAAAAAATAAATATGGGACAGTTGATCAACGGAAAGCCGGAAAACAGGAGTTTTCAGCCCGCACACCCAGACATTATTCCACTGCGAACATATCGCCCGGTTGAATGTGGTGGCCGCAGAGGAATTCATCGATCGACATCAGGCGTTTGCCGACCGGCTGGATGCTTTTAGGCGACACGGCTCCGGCGCCGGCCGCGATTAATAGGCGATCTCCTTCGGCCTCCAGAACCGTGCCCGGAAAAGCGCCGCCGTCATGATCTTCGACTGCCGCGGGCCCGAAGATCAATCGCATGGGCGGGCCTTGTTGCCCGCGCCAGAAGGTGTACGTCCTGGGCCAGGGTTCCAAGGCCCGAATCTGGTTTTTGATCGCCGCGGCGGGCCTGGACCAATCTATCAGCCCGTCGGTCTTTTTCAGTCTGGGCGCCCTGGACGCCAAGGCGGGATCCTGGGCCAAGGCCTCCAAAGTGCCCGCCTTCAAGGCGTCGATGGTGCGCAGCACCATCCAGGCGCCCAATTCCGAGAGCCGCTTTTCCAATTCCACCGCGGTTTCCTCGGGGCCGACGTCGGTTTCGGCCTGGGCAATGCACGGTCCGGCGTCCACTTTGGGCGTCATGTGGATGACGGTCATGCCGGTTTTAGTCTCGCCGTTATAAATAGCCCAGTTGATCGGCGCGGCGCCTCGATACTTCGGCAACAAGGAAGCGTGCAAGTTGATTCCTCCCAGTCGGGCGGTTGCCAAAGTCGTCGCCGCCAAAATCTGTCCGTAATCGCAGACCACTATCAAATCGGCGTTATATTTTGATAGTTGAACATGCGATTCCGGAATGTTGACGTTTTCCGGATCGAAAATGGGCGTGGCGTGCTGATGGGCGATATCCCGCACAATGCCCACCGGCGGCTGGTCCTTCCCTCGCTGCAAACGAAGCGGCGACGTGACCAAGGCCACAATGTCGTGATGCGTGCGATAGAGTTCCCGGAAAGTCGGCGCCGCAAACGGCCCGGTTCCCATTAGTATTAATCGCATGAAAAGCTGTCGGTTTTCAGCTCATTGTTTACAGTTTACGGTTTTCAGCGGGCAGTAAACTGCCCACCCCTAATTATCCGCCTTTTTTATTACGTCCGCAGCGATTCCAACTCCGCCAGTCGAATAGCTATTTGATGGTCATTGGGAATTGCTCCGCGATGGCGCTGGCCTTGAAATTCACTTTCCAGATCAGATAAAGCATCCTTGATGGCCATCGATGCCGCCTCGCTCAGTCGATCGATAAACAAGATGCCGTCTAGGTGATCGTATTCGTGTTGAACCGCCCGGGCGAATAGGCCGTTCAAATCGTAGTTCACCTCTTCCCCTTTAAGATTATAGGCCGAAATGACAATCTTTTCCGAACGCTTTACCGGGGCGTATATTTCCGGAAAGCTCAAGCAGCCCTCTTCTCCCTCGGCAGTGCCGTGCCGCCGGCTGATCACCGGATTGATGAACACGAACTCCTCGGCCTTGGCCGGATCGCCTTCCAGATTCATAATGAAGAAACGATAGGGCAATTCAACCTGATTCGCCGCCAGACCAAGGCCCTTGTGCTTGTACATCAAATCGAACATTTCGCGGACGATGTTTTTAAAATCAGCATCGATCCTGCGTAGCGGTTTCGATTTGTGGCGCAAGGCCGGATGAGGGTAATTAATAATCCGCACAGTGCTCAACTCCGTGGAATAGTCAATTGTTTTATTGAATTATACAGTCTACCGCAGGTTTCACAAAACGGGGCCCACATTCCCTATCCCAAAAGTCCCCTCTCCCTCTAGGGGAGGGTGAGGGTTAGGGCATTTTGGTATTGTCTTACACGCTGAACTACGTTTTTCCTTGATGATCAATAAATAAAAATCCTCGCCCCCCTATTCCCTAGCGAGACCTACGGTCGCAACCAAAAAATTAGTAGTAGACAGTCAAGTAATAGGTGGTTATCAGTTTCCAGTTAAAAGTACGGAGTAAATTGACTAATTGCGCAAGTTGTTGTGATTGTTCAATTTGCAATTTGAAATTTGCAATTACCAATTTGCAATAAAAACATGCGCGCAAAACGCGATCAAACATCCAACAAAGAATCTATCCCCGCCTTCTCCCCCCTTGGTCGCCTAGTGCCGGATTGGTAAGCTAAGGCCATGTCATACTGGCGGAACAAAGTGGTACTGGTCACGGGCGGATCGAGCGGTTTCGGCCGGGTGATCGCCGAAACCTTTGCCTCGGCAGGGGCGAAAACGGCTATCGCAGGCTTAGAGGCCGAGCCCTTGGCACGCACCGTCGGGGAAATGCAAGCCGCCGGATTCGACGTGCTAGGCGTTCAGGCCGACATCACCCGCCAAGACGACGTGGATCGGCTGTTCGCACAAACCCTTGACCGCTTCGGCCAACTCGACGTACAGGTGAATAATGCCGGCCGGTCCATGCGGGGCAAGTTGCTCGATACCACGGCGGAACAGTTCCGCGATCTAATGGAATTGAATCTGATCGCCCTGGTCCGCTGCACTCGCGCGGCATTGCCGCATCTGCTCAAAGTGCGCGGGCACGTGGTGAACATCGGTTCGCTGGCGGCCAAATCGGCTGCCCGCTGGGTGGGCGCATATCCGGCGACCAAATTCGCGGTGGCGGCCTATTCGCAGCAATTGCGCTTGGAACTGGGACGGTCGGGCTTGCACGTGTTGTTGGTCTGCCCGGGCCCGATCCAACGCAAGAATCCCCGCCTTTATCCGTTCGACGGCCTGGAAGACCTGCCCGAAATCGCCCGGCAACCCGGAGCGGGCGTGATGACCTCCGCCTTATCGCCGCAAAAACTCGCCAAGGCCATCCTCGACGCCTGCCAATATCGCCGGCCGGAATTGATTGTTCCAATATCGGCCCGATTGCTTTTCGCCATTGCCCAACTCTGGCCGAGTTTGGCCGATTGGATCGTGCTGCGCCTAACCGGCGGATAAGGAAACCAGGAGGGCGGACATTCCTGTCCGCCTACAAAATGATAGGCAAGAATGTCATATGTGTTGATTTATTCCGATATCTGCGAATCGGAAGCCGATGCTCGAACCATTCTGAAACCGCACAAACGAATCACAAATGTGGTGGCAAACATTGATAAACTGGCACCAAATTGGACATACAGGAGGATCTTAATCTGGTCTGGGTCTGGTTCAAGCCATTTAAAAATGAAAAAAGCTGCCACATCTACAATCCCGAGAATGAAAATCGCATAAATGATTGATGACAATTTGTTTTTTAGGTTACTGAGTGTAAAACATGGAATGACTATTATCGGGAAAAGACCAACAATAACCGCACACACCGAGATGGCAAGATCGGCAGTTACAGGAAATAAAGCTAGGGGATCGATCAATAGTAGAGTACGGAATAGACCAAAGGCAAGAGCTACAACCGTGGTCAGGATAATTAGATGTTTAATGCCAAATTGGTATGCTTGATAATCGGACCGAACCAGTCTTCTATAGGAATATGTGATTTGCCAATGGGATAATCGCCTAACAAGCAACAAGATCACGGTCGTCACAGTAAAAAGTGTTAGTTCTACAATGGCAATAGGACACACATTACGAGGTTCTTTCATTACAATTCCGTATCCTACAGCGAAAAAGATCATAGTAAACAATAGAAGACCCCATAAAAAACGGATATAAAACCGCTGCGGGGCTAATGCCGCCCAGATTGCAATAAGTATGGGCTGGGAAAGTACGAATCCAAAGATCAAGTAGCCAAGCGGATCGTCCCTTTCGATAAAAAATCCACAAACGCGGCCTAATACCGTATGGGCGAATACAAGTGATCCAAGAACAATCCATTTCTTGGAAATGGATCGACGGATAAAGGGTTCTTTTGGTTGGGTTTCTGAAACCTCATACAATGGAAGTGAACCCGGCATTTGATTTCTCCGGCAGGGAATCGGATAAAACAACTTCAATAATTGAACCGCAGTCCGCGGATGTGCAATTCCTCGGCAACTTGGGCGGCGGAACTGTAGTGTATGGCATCGATGCCAACCGCTTTTGCGCCCTCGACGTGGGCGGGAATGTCGTCGACAAAAAACATCTCCTCCGAACGGCAGCCGGCAAGTTCGGCGGCGGCGTTAAACGCGGCGGCCTCGGGCTTAACCGCCCCGATGCAATAACTCAAGGCATGTACGTGAAAACATTCATTGACAAAACGGTAATGCTCACTGCAATACCGCCAGTGACATTCGCAGGTGTTCGATAGAATTCCCAACCGGTAACCGGCCTGTCGCAATTGGACCACAATGGGCAACATCGGTACGTTAATCGAAAAAATTTCCGACCCTGCCCGGCAAAGCGCGTCGTAATCCGGCCTCGTCCCAGTGCGCACGCAAAACAACTCGTAAAACTCCGGGGTGGAAATCGCGCCTGTTTCGTATTGTTGCATCAGGCCCCGGTCAAAGAGAATTTCTTTAAGCGTTTCAGGACTGACGCCCGACACCGCGGCCATTTGCCTGAGCATCCGCTCCACGGAAAAATCCAACAGCACCATGCCAAGATCAAAGTAGAGAAACCGTGGTGTTTTCATAGTATTATTAGATATTCTTATAATGTCTTGCCATTGACATTTCTAAACCTAATGATAACATTGTAGTATAGAATGTAAAAGAAGGCATTTTAATCACACAAGAGCACTATGTCCATTCGACCCAAAGCCCAAGGCTTATACGATCCGCGGTTCGAGCACGACGCCTGTGGAATAGGCGCGGTGGTCAATATATCCGGACGCCGGGATCACGATATTGTCCAGTACGGTAAACAGGTGCTTTTGAATCTTATGCACCGGGGGGCCGCGGGGGCCGACGAATCGACGGGCGACGGGGCGGGCATCCTGATGCAGATCCCACACGAATTCTTTATCAGCCGTGCCGCCGGTCTGGACTTTACCTTGCCTGAGCCGGGCCAATACGGCGCGGCCATGATTTTTCTGCCCCGCGACGAAGAACTTCGACGGCGTTGCGAACAAATCATGATCGAGAAGATCGAAGACGAAGGGCTTAGGGTTTTAGGCCGGCGCGACGTGCCGATCGACAACGCCTGCCTTGGCGATATCGCGCGGAATTCCGAGCCTGCCATCCGGCAGCTCTTTATCGACGGCGATGGCCGTCGGGACGAGGAACTGGAACGGCGGCTATATGTCGCCCGCCGGCGCGCCGAGCGCGGCGTGGAACAGGCTTTGGGCGACGCGGCCGAGGAGTTTTATATTCCCAGCATGTCCTGCCGCACGATTTGCTACAAGGGCATGTTTTTGGCCCCGCAGTTGTTCGCGTATTATCCCGATCTGGCCGACGAGAACGTCATAACCGCCTTGGCCATCGTGCATCAGCGATACAGCACGAACACGTTCCCCAGTTGGCGGCTCGCTCAACCCTTCCGGATGATCGCGCACAACGGCGAGATCAACACGCTTCGGGGCAATGCTCATCGGCTGCAAGGATACGAAAAAACGATGTCCGCGCCCGAGTTGACCGGCGACATATCGGAACTGTTTCCGATACTTCAACCCGGCGGCAGCGACTCGGCCTGCTTCGACAACTGCATGGAGCTTTTGGTCCGCGCCGGCCGATCGGCTCCGCACGCCTTGATGATGATGATTCCCGAGGCCTTTGGCCCGCGCTATCACATCTCCACTGATAAGCGGGCGTTTTACGAGTATCACTCCGCGATAATGGAGCCTTGGGACGGCCCGGCGGCGATGGTCTTTACCGACGGCCGACTGGTGGGCGGCACCCTGGATCGCAACGGGCTGCGGCCGTGCCGATACCTGGTCACCACCGACGGTCTGTGCGTGCTGGCCAGCGAGGCGGGCGTAATCGAGTTTCCGCCGGAAAAAATCGAACAGAAAGGCCGTCTTCAGCCCGGCCGCATGTTCCTGGTCGATACCCAGGAAGGGCGGATCGTCGTGGATAACGAGATCAAGGGCAAGATCAGCCGGCAAAAACCCTACCGCCGCTGGCTGGAGGAAAATCGCATTGAATTAAGGGGCCTGTTCCAGCCGTCCAAACCCGCGGCGGTCGATAAAAAAACCCTGTCGCAGCGCTTGCGTGCCTTTGGCTACACCCGCGAGGACTTGCTGATGGTTCTGGCGCCCATGGCCGCCACCGCTCAGGAAGCGGTCGGTTCGATGGGCACCGACACTCCGCCGGCCGTGCTTTCCGACAGGCCCAAATTGTTGTTCAATTATTTCAAGCAGTTGTTCGCGCAGGTGACCAATCCGCCCATCGATCCGTTGCGCGAAGGATTAGTGATGTCGCTTATGGCGTATACGGGGAAGCAGCGGAATCTGCTGGCCGAAACCCCGGAACACTGCCGGCAACTGAAACTGACGCATCCCATCTTGACCAACGAAGATCTGGATCGGCTGCGCACGGCCGAGAGGCCGGATTTCAAAGCCGTCACGTTGTCTGCGCTTTTCAGGGCCGACGCCGACGATCCGGCACGTGCCCTGGCCTCCGCCCTGGACGAGTTGATAGACACGGCCGAGGCGGCGATTGCCGGCGGGGCTTCGCTGGTGATCCTAAGCGACCGCGGCATCACTCCCGCCAAGGCGGCCATTCCCAGCCTGCTGGCCGTCTCGGCTTTGCACCACGGGCTGTTGCGGCGGCGACTGCGGAGCGAGGCCGGCATACTGGTCGAAAGCGGCGAACCACGTGAGGTCATGCACTTTTGCATGTTATGCGGGTACGGGGCCAACGCGATCAATCCGTACTTGGCCTTCGAGGCCATAAACAAACTCCACGCCGACGGCGACCTGCCGCAAGACGCGCCGGCCGATCAGCTTGCCGATCAATACATAACCGCCGTGAAAAAGGGCATTTTGAAGACCATCTCCAAGATGGGCATTTCCACGCTGCGCAGCTACCATGCCG